>CAKKRO010000203.1:0-18545 GCA_919902625.1 Nitrosomonadaceae bacterium | reverse complement strand
TGGCTTCCCATAGCCGTTGTTCCCAGTGTGCCTGTGTGCCGCGCCGCAGGGTGTCAGGCTGCCGCCGGTAGAGCTTTTCCGCTTGGGATAGCAGTTGTTCGATGAGCGCCGCCGCTTGCGGCGCCAGCAGGAAGGTGATGTCCAGCAGTATGCGTTGCGCCAGCTTGCCCGTCAGCCGGGCGTGCATTTCTTCTGACCGGAGAATGCGGTGCAGTTGGTGCTTGAGTTCCGCAATCTGCATTCCTTCCGGTAAGTCCGTGGCCGGGTCGCCCGCTGCTATCAGTTTCGCTTTGCGCAGCGCGGCCAGTATCCGTAAATAAATGGCTTCATGCTCTGTTTGGGGCCGGCTTGTAGGTGAGGCTGCCGGTCCGGCGGGGCGCTGAGTGTCCGTCGATTCCGCTGCTCCTGACAGCCCTGTTATCCCCGCCACCCTTTCTTCCCTTGCTCCCGCTTCGTTCCCAATCCCATTTTCCGCAACTGTGCGATGGGCGGCTTGAGTTAACACTTCTCCTGAAGTTTTATTCAGATTGGATACATGAGGAATAAGTGCCTGTAATGTCGCAGATAACGCCCGTCCAATTCTCTTCTCTTTCATATACCGTTCAGCAGCTTGCAACATCCTCTTCGCCAGAAGACCCGGATCTTGTGCATTCATCCATGCTATTTTCTTAATAAGCCTGCCTGGAAGCATGGCCTGATTATCTGCGGATTGGGCATCTTCAAGTAGTATTTCAAATATCTGTACCCATACTGGGTCCATCAATTCCGTTTGCGTGCCTGGAATAATACGGGGTTCTATCATTGCATCGGGATATACCACTAAAAAATCCAATATCAGATCCGCATGCGTTGGCGTAATCTTGGTTAATAAATTTTCCAGATGGTGTTGTGGAAACTGAGAGACCAAACGTTTGATTAATGTAATCCGGTCAAGTACAGACGATCGTCTGAGGATGGTAACGAATACCTCTCCAGCTTCTTGCAATACTTGCCGGAGCATTTTCTCATGCACCTGTGAGTCAGCGGTATCAATATACCAAGGCATACTTCCTGTCAGCAGAAAATTATGCAGCTTCTCCAGATCCAGTTGAATTTTACTGAACCGCCTTGTTGGCAGTACCTCTGCCGGGTTTAATTCAGAATAGGGATAATTTTTCCGGGCAGTGCGTAGCTTGTTACTCAGCTTCTCTTGTAAACGTTGTATGAGTCCGGCATAAAAATCATCGTTTGAAATGTTGCCCAGATCAATTTCTATTTGATCTAAACGCCATATGGTTCCTGCTTCATCAAATTCATTCAGAATCACATCAATGGCAGGTAGTAATTCTGTTGCCAACCAAGTGTTAATTCCAGATTCATGCTCATTGGCGATATCCATCGAATCAAATGAACAGTCAAAGATAAGCTCATCGATCAGATGTACTGTTGACATGCCGTCAAATCCAACATTCACATTCGGTTTCTTTCTTATTTTTTAAAAGAAAAGAAACAATCCTTTCCGATGCTTTATTTAATTGCCTAAGATTGTTTTCATTATTGTTCAGATTGATCTGTTGCATGCAATATAGCCATATTTTATAGCGCTGTTCAAAATCCTGCATATAAACAAAATCAAGCCAATAAAACTCCGGAAGAATATGTGCCGGGAGGTTCTGAAGCACTGTTTCCTGCGCGAATTTCCTAAATGCTTTATTTGAGAATCTTGCTGTCCATGATGGAAAAATCACACTGATACGGAAGTTAAAAAATGAACCGCTGTCTGAAACATTACTGAACGAATCCTCTCCTCTGGGACGTAATAGCAGATGTTCAACTATGTGAAAATTCTCACAGGCCATGTTCAATTGTGTAATGGCGCTACAAAACTCGTGCGCATATAACACCGCTTCGTCTGAATTACCCTTGCTTCCCAGTGGCCACAATCGTGCAGCCTGTTCCGATTTTAAGCACACAACTGTTTCTTTATCGGAACTGACCAGTCTATAGTTTTTTAATTCAATGCCCTCTTTAAAAATGGAATAACCTAATGGTGGAAGCTTTGAAGGGATAGCGACCTCCACATGTTTTTCTTCATCGAATACTAACGGAATCGCCCTATCCTCCATCTCTACCGGTAAAAAAGCGATCCCTTCTGCAAGAATCCGATCAGGTATAAGACGACTGTTCCTTTTGATCAATACATCAGTCATTGATAGAACACTATTGGAATACATCAAACCCAGCAAAATACTAATACGCTTATGAGCCCCCGAAATGTTTTCTTCTTTCCCCTCCTTGTATACATCCAAAGTTGGCTTTAAATAGTTAAAACCCTTTGCTCTATCACGAGTAATTTCCCGGATACATTTCAGATAATTAATTTTATTCTTGATAATCCAGCCACCTGGATTCATACGTCGATAACAATCGAACTGAAGTAATGATTGTTGCGGATATTGTTCACCATACATCGCTAATAATGTGTCCAACACCCGATTTCTACGATCAATAAAATCATCATAACGGGCGAGAATTTCAGAAAGCAAAACCTGACTATGCTGCTTTCCTTGTACATAAAGCGATTCAATATCAGGAATATTTTGATTATTCAGGAATTGTGAAAAATACGACTGCCTAAGCTCGGCATCCGAAGAAAATAACCTTGGAATTTCTTGCAGGTTTTTTAAATAATCTGCCATCAATTGCTCATAGGGAAACAAGTAAGCTTTTAATTGCTTGGCTTTTGCTTTAGTTTTAGGAGGCTTTGAACGAGGAATACCATAACGGTTAATCCCGTAGATAGCCGGAAACTGATTCTGGATTGAAGAATAATCTCCAAATGCTCGCCGCCGCCCCTTGGGTAATTGAACAAATTGCGCGAATGATTGGATATTATTCCTGAACGCATGATATTCAAATATTAATTTCCTAAGCTCCAGCCGGGTCTCTTCTAGTAGAGTTTCGTCTTTTTTATTTTCAGATGAGTCAAAGCCTGTTATTTTGCTGCCATGATCCTTACGACTTACATTCTGTGGAAATACCAGTCGTAAAATTTGCATCGGCTTACCTGATTTAGGAAAACGTAAATCAGGAAAAACATGTTTGGATGAGTCATAAGAAATACTCGTGTACTTCTTATTTTCCTGATCTATCAAATACAGATCATGTACTTGGATAACGCCCTCTATTTGGTTGATCAATGTGATCAAATCGACAACACTCAAAACTTCCTGCGGTGTTTCAAAACATTGATCACTGATAAAACCATGCCTTGTTAACGGGCCAGAAAAAACCTGTTCGTAATCGCCCGACTGTTTAAAAATAGGTTCATAACGATCAATTTGTATGCCGGAAGAAATATATTGTGCGCATTTAAGAAAGATCTCAGCATAAATTTTTGCCATACTATAGGCAGGTTTTATTTCAACTTCTCCAACCAGGAAATAAGGCATCGTATTGATGATCTCAATGCGATGAATATCTTCACAAAGATTACGCTGTTGTGCAAAAACCGATAGGATTCTTTGCTTGATGGCGGTTTCATCCAGCCTTCCATCTACTTGGAAGGAAGTTTCAATCGGCGAGAACAGGCCATCCCCGATTCCAGACAACACCTTGTCCAGCTTCGACAAAGCATTTTCAAACCGGGATAAAGGAATAACAAGCCTTGTCGATAAGCTACTCCCCATAGAAATAAAATCATCAGGATTGGATTCTAGTTCCGATAAGATATTCTTTAATACATGGGTAAGTTTTGAATAGCTAAATACAGCTTCCAGTTTAGGCAGAACTTCATTGAGTCTTGAACTCAAATCGGAGTCAAGGGGTGAGTCAACAATGACAGACCAGATATAATTAATCCGGCTCCAGATACTATCCACGTAAGACAAATTGGCATCTAATTGATGAAGAACGCTACTTATCTGATCACTAAGTTGCTCGCTTTCCTGTAAAGATAAACTACTACTTTCTGCGAAATCATGCCCTCTTCTCAAGGCTTCATGCCGAGTATCCAGACTATCCCCCAGTTGATCAAGGAGAGTACGTACATTATCTGAAACAGCTCTTAACTGCTCCAGTTTGCCTGATAGTTCGATCAGGTTGTCATTTTGTTCTGGCTTTCCGGCTTGACTTTGCACCCACTCATCATCGACCTTCACAAATACGGTATACAGGCCGCTCATTACTGAGCTCTTGTCTATAGCGCAGGACTCAAGCCAGATATAATCAATCTCAGAAATTGCATCATAGAGAATTTTTTGATAATCAATCTCTGTTACAGGAGAACTGGGCAGGATTTCTTCGGGAGAAAATAAAGCTTGTTTCTCATAGTCGATAACATTCATTTCACCTGCCAGATAGTCTTGAATCTCAAACCCTGTCCGATAGGAAAGATCCGTCAATCCATAACAAAGCTGTTCCAGAATGGTTACTCCGGGGTCGTGCAGATTGTAATCTGTCCAGATTTCTCCACACAAATCCTGAACTTTACCAATGGCTTCTTTTCTTAATGTTTCAAAATCAAGTCCATCAGGATCTACTCTGATCCGTTTTATTTGCTCAGATGTCGGCATACTCTGTCGAAGCAATATTTGGATGCTGACTGTTCAGTTGAGTTTGAATTTGCCTGTTCAAAGCAGCCAGTAGTTTATGCACACGATGATAAGGCATATCCCCTAATGCCTTAATAGAGAGTGAAAGTTCTGATTCAGTAAAAGTGAATTTTTTCCGTTTCTTCTGCTCTGCACCGGGTACAAACAAATCATTGGCTTGTTGATTTAATTTACCAATTAACTCAAAAACTGATTTGAATGGACATTCAGCAAGTGCCTCCAGTAGCAGATTACCTTCGTCAAGATTTAAGTGAATAGTTAAAATGCGAACAGACATCTTGTTTATTGTTTATCCTGTCTTTTTCTTAAAACTTTTGGAAACACAGATTCTGGTTCTTTTTCACTTTCATACATCGCCGGATCATGCCATAGCCTGGTAATATGATACTTGACCCATATTTGCTCTCCATAGGAAGATTCAACGCGAAGCTGAAGTGTGTACTCAAAGTTCTCAACATTAGCACCTTTTTCCCAACGCAACTCCAGGCGATTACATTTTGCACCGTAATGCGCTTGATGATAAGTGATATGGCTTTTAGCATTATAGGCATTCAGCGCAAAAGCATGCATTAATGCAAACTTACCATCCGCATCTTTACCCCCGACTCCTGCCACCACCTCAAAAGCCTGACAACCTGTCAGTGTTTCGGTAATATTGTGCCAATTACCGTCCGCAGGCACCGCCAATTCTCCACGGCGCCCCACTCTTCCATATGAAGCAATCGTTCCGGCTACATCAAGCTCAAACTGAGGATTATCCGTATTGATACCTACGCCCATTTTAGGTACAGAATCTGATCCGGCACTCGCTCTGTTGATTCTTCCTAATGTCAAAACATGAGCATTGCTTTTATTGCCAAAACTCAGATTTGTAGTAGCTTTATCAATACCAACAAACCATATGGAACTGAGCGTTGCCATATTCTGGTAAAAACTTAGCAGCTTTCCATCACCCAGCTGAAAAATTTTAAGTCCATCCTCTACCGTTTTTTCAAACCCATCATCGATCAGATTCAGCGTCGAATCAATTAAGTCGGCAAACGCAACTTCGGATGGCATCCTGCCATTCTTGAACTTGGTTTCTAATGTTTTTCTATCTTTTCGCGCCATTTTTCGTCAGAAATTATAAAAGTACTGCCAATCTCAAGCTCCCCAATCCCGGTTACCTTTGGCTCAATCAAATCATAATTATCATCAACTTCTATAAAATGCTGCTTGATAGGCACCACTATACTCCATGGATACTTGGGAGCAATATCCCTAAACTCTGAATCAGCACTTTGTTTATCCGCACTATCAAATAAATTAAAGCGACCTTCTCCAATCGGTGCAATACGTAATATTGAAAAATTGGTGACACGATCAACATAGTCCAGATTCTGAATATAGGATTCAATATCATGTTTGCTGATAATCCATCCAAAATGACGGGTATAACCAATCGTTTCGTTCCAGGGTGATAGAAAATCCGATATCGCTTGATTCAAGCGATTTAGATACATACCAGCAGACAATGAATTTTTTAGCTTGACCGTGCACCTCACTTGTATCACCTCATAAACTGGATTATTGACGTGAATGGTGACAGATGGAGGCGTAAGCCTACTAATAAAATCCTTCACTTCATTAACCAAATGACCGCTCAGAAGAGGCCTCTGCGTATTCACCTCGTCCTGAGCAAGATAGGGCAATGCCACAATGAGAATATGGCCAGGACGGAAACGTTGCTCTGTTACAAAATCCGGGGTCATGTTGGGGAAACACTTTACCTTATATATTTGCGGGAATTGTTCAAGTATTAATAATTCATAATCTGCGGATAGCAGTGCCCGTTTCTTATGTTTCAGTCTTTCACTCGTGCGAGCTCGCAGATGATTACGATCCTCCGTTAAACTGCCGCCAAAAGACTGTTGAACTTGCCGGATACTGCCTATTCCTGAAATTGATTTCCGGGTACGTGATATTGTTCCAGCAGATAAGCTGATTAAATTGCTTGGCGCCTGATTTTTATCCGAATATCTGCGTGCGCTCACCGCTTGTGTATACACCGAATAGAGGCTGCAAAATTTCTCAAGATCATCATCAGCTGATACTCTTAGCCAGGATAGTCCATCAGGTAGAATGGTATTTTCCTGGGTAATACCCATCGGAATATTCAAAGTTATTATTCCTGATTTCATAAACCCTTGAGAAGAGTCAGATATAATTTCCTTCTTATTGAGTGGCACCCATTGGTTGTTAGAAAGATAGAACCACTGTAATTCTTCCAGATGAGCCTTCTCAACCGGTAATGAGTTTTCACGTAAATAAAAATATAACGTAATCACTCCACCATTAATCAATCCATTGAGTCCAATGAATAAATTGCCAGAATACGGATATTGTGGCAATAAGAAATTAGATTGATCAATTCCAAAAATCGAATCCTCCCAGCCAAGTGGATGAAGATGAATCAATTTTTCCTGCATTGAAGAGATACAATTTATTTCTTCATTACCCATTACAATATTTGAAGATGCCTTATAGTTCACTGCGATTGATGTAATCACAGGTGTATAGGGAGGATTAGGTACTTTCTTAAGGAATCTGGCATGCTTTTGTTTGGCATTAAAGGTCAGTACTTCAGCTAAAATGGCAGGATAATCCCGGTGACCAAAAGCTTGTATTGGTGCTACTAACGTAAATTTAAAGAATCCCTTATTAGCAGAGGGCGTGTAACTTAATTCTGCTGCAAGGCTGCGATAATCTAGAGGATCCCAATAAGATATGACTGAGCCGCAAGATAATTTACTGTGATCGCTCAATTCATTTCCAGCATCAAGATCTGGTTTTATTTGAAAAAGAGGGCTTAAAACCGCTGCTTTAGTATTTTCTGGCACCCATTTTCCATCAGTCAGAACTGCCGTACTTATCTGGAAATCATTATTATCGCATTCCTCATATCCCTGGTAATAGGTTTTAAATCCGCCAATACCCGCTGGCAAACCACCCCACCGGATCTCTACATTAAAATCCGACAGTTGTTTGGCGGCTGCCTCCGTGCAACCGACAACCAAATAAGAACCAACTTCTGGAATGGGACCAAAAGGTGTAAAAGGGGCAAGTGGCGACAATTGTCCAATATTATTATGCAGTTGAATAGTTCTACACCCCTCCACTGCCACATCAATCCTGATCCAGGCCACTTCAAGCTTACTCAGAATTCCATAAGGATACAAATAGCTTCTGGGATTCAGTGTAAACCTTGCCACCGGCAGTTGTGTCTCATAGCCATCGCCGTGAATATTCCGGTTATATGGAATAATGGGTGGAAAATTTTCTGGCAGAAAGAAAGTGATTGCCAAACTGTTTTCTTCCTGTTGCTGATCAATACCTGAATAGGAGGGCAGATACTCTGGTATTTCCAACCAACCGTCTTCAGTTGACAAGCTGATTATAAAAATATCTCTAAAAACTTTAAAAAAAGCTTGCTGTTCCTGAATGTGCGCTATTATTGCATCACCATTCCCGAATGGTTGCATGGCTACAGCAATTTTTTTGATCCATTGCTCCAGGGTAATTTTTTTATCATCGAGCAATACATCGGCATATTTCATTCTGATACACACAGTCCGCCGCCCTTCCTGCAATAACAACGCCTTGCTGGCCAGTGCAAAGCCAATGCGCGCATGCTTCACCAAAACAGTTTCTTCGCCTTTTTTGGGTGATCCAAATAATGGATAAGCTTGAATATTATCTTGACCAATAACATCTGTATCCGTCAGAACAGGCACATTATTCAGCCAGCAACCTGTAGCAAACTGCCTCTCCAGTGCATCCGATTGATCATTCAATACAACAGATTCCCATAGGTTATTCTCGGGAGAATTCAGTGAATCACGTTTAAAGAATAACGTATGTACAGAACTCACTGTTGCATCATTAATCAGAACATCTTCGGTCGCTGTATAGACAATATCCTGCTTGTTCTCATCCTGACCTGCCAGAAATTCTGTTCCCTTCGGAATCAGTACCTTGCGATCCTTTTTGTTGAGAGCGATCACCAGATAAACATGATCAGGCGTAAAACCGCGTACCTGCACTTTCAACACTTGATCATAATAAAAATCTACATAATTCAGTGTGAATCGATTCATCTTATTTTGCAGTTTCTGGAATAACTGCAAGAAAGCAAGTAACAACCCAACTGCCGGATCATGATTCTTGCTGACTAAAGAAGCTGACAATAGCTTTGCCGCACTGGCCTGCACCATTTCGATGGCTTTTATAAATGCGTAGGAACTTGATCGAATAGGAGTTTTATCGAATACAGTAATCGTTGAGCTTGTGTGTTTGAATTTAATTGCTTCTTCTGTAGTAAATGCCAGTGTCATCAAGTCGCGTGAAAAAATCTCCTCGGGCAACCGATGCGATAGAAATTTATCAAAGTATTGCCTGAGTACATCGATATCTTTCTTGAGCCCGATAAGCACACTTTCCAGAACTTTACGTAACTCAGTTCCTGCCTGATTATGTGTTTTACCCAGTGACTGAAGCCAATGATCCAGCATACAGATCGCGGTATAAGCCGAGACCATAGGCTGACTGATTTCTTTGGGAGAAACCGCGCCTATTGCTTCAATCAATTCATTGTTGACAGATGTTGGATATGTTTCATACCCGGCGCAAGATATCAACTTATTCAGATCTGTCGCTAGAATTGTTGCCATGACAACCGTTTCATCAACTGAAAAGAATTGTTCCCAGGTACCGTCTTCTTGATTATCCAGGTTATAAAATTTCATCACTCGCGCATAATCAGCCACCAACGCCAACAGTGTATGAAAGTGCATATCAGCTACATTGAAATAATCCTTCTCAAGTGGCGGCAATAATCTTTTTGCCTGACTTCTGCCGTCACTAATATGCAGATGATAGTTTGTTGGCAAGTTAGTCTGATATTTCATTTACTTACCAAGAGAACCTTATAACTTAACATTGGTGCCTTCAGTAAAATAAAATGGATAAACGATATTGTGACGATTATTGGTTGCTCGCACGATATACGTAATATTGATTTTTACCAGGCCATTTAATATATCTTCACTATTATCTGAATCCACTCTAATACTTTCGACCAAAATTCTCGGTTCAAAAAAAAGTATAGCGCGTTTAATCAGATCAACAATGACAGTGACCGCAGTTTCGTTAATCTCCTCAAACACTTGAGATTTCAAACCACAACCATAAGTTGGCTGCATAATCCTTTCCCCAGGATTTGTAGACAGAAGAATATACAAACTTTCATGAATGTCTTCTTCCGCCGAAACTTTCTTTACTGATCCATACTTATTGAATTCAGGTGGAAAGCTCCATCCGGTGCCGAGAAAGGATTTATCAATACTCATTATTTAATCATTCCCAGCTTAGCCACCAATCATCACTGTCGGAAAACCAACAACAATACTACCGCCATGCGCCGTTGTATCACCGATTCTGGCAGCCGGCCTGTTACTGATCATCACAGTCGATGAACCTTTAACGATACTATCCGGCGGCCCAACACAAACACACATATCACCCACCACAGCAGCCGGCAGATTGCCAATCAGAACATTGGGCACACAAGGCCCACTAATAGGCCCGCCCACGTGGGGAATTGGAGGTACTCCGGGTGTTTGCATCGGACAGGTATGCATGTCTGTAATTCTCGCTGCGGGTGGCACACTAAACTCCTGTTAACAATTTGTTGAAGTTTTAAATACTCAAAGCTTAATTAATCATTACAATACCGCCTTTAACCGTGGTCTGGCCACTCGCTGACAGCTCTGCAGTAGCATTACCTTTAGCACTGAAGCCAATATTTGCCTGATGACTGATATTGAGACCTTGATTCTTTATATCCGCCTTTGCGGTCAACTCAATATTTCCGATCGCATCGATGGTTACTTTGCCTTTTGCACTGATCTTGATATCTTTAGGACTATCTATAACAATCCCGCTGGAATTAAGCTCAATTTTGTTTGAGTTTTGATCTTGTAATAAAATGGATTTCTGATCATCACTGATGATTATTTTGTTATTACCTGGCGTAATTAATGTAATTATTTTCTTTTCATCATCAAATTCCAGTTTAAGCTTACTTCGGGTAACCACCGCTTTAATGAAATTATCTGCGGTCAATTCATACGGAGGTTTTCTATTACTGCTATATAAACTGCCCAGAATAACCGGGTATGATGGATCATTGTTAAAATAACCCAATACAACTTCATCGCCAATTTCAGGGATAAAGAAAGCGCCTATCCCATTAGAACCATAAAAACTGGCCAGTCGCGCCCAGACCCCTTCTGTTTCTGACTGTAGAATCGGAACAGATACCTGAATCTTATATTGCCCATCAGGATCCGCATCCAGTTTTTTTACAACTCCAATCTGTAAGCCATTTACCCCGGGTATTAGTCCTGATGCCGGTGGCGCCTCAGTCTCATGTTGCTCAGTAAACCATTGAGGTGACAACCCAAACTCAATTTCTGTCACCCAGTTTCCATGTTTGATCTCATGTCTTACTGCTGTAACCAGTACATTACCGTTAAAGCGATTACCCACCCCTTTTAGCTCAACAAGCTCACCAATTTTTACCTTAGCACTGCCTTGAAATGCCGCATGGCCTCTTATCCGAGCCAAGCCAGACTTAACTTGCTGACCCTTCACCCAATCAGTCAGTGTGGCATTCTCAAGCGGTGCATTAGTCTGTAATCTAAAATAATCAGGGGCGATTACCCTTGCCAGTTCATCAGCAGCAAGATCACCCTGACCTGTTAGTTTATTCGGGCTCGCCTGTACTTCCTGTATCGCTTGATCAGCCAGATTCCAGGTAGTGCCTTTAACTACTGAAAACTGTGAAGCGGCATCGACATCCGCGCCAAAAGCCATCAGATCAATACCATAAGTCAATGTTAATATAGCTTGACCATCCACCTGCGGTGCTTTAACACTTACTTTACCCGCATCAACAGTCACTAGGAAGCCATTGGCTTCTGCTCGGGTCAGCATAAAATCCCAGTCTGTGCAATAGTATTGCACCAATTCCTTATAACTGGTCGCAGTAGCCGTAACATCAGCAGTTAAACCACTGTAAGCACCGATCAGTTTACTGATGATGTCACTATCTTTTGAGTCGACAAAATTGGCATTCTTACGGCCGACTGTCATGGCCACAGCGCTGTCTCTGCATTGAACAATTAAACGGGAAAAATTGTCACCATCCATCTTTATGCCATGTTTAATGACGACCCCTTTGAAAACAACCGTCGTTTGATTGGCATAACCAGCGCTAATAGTGATCACAGCACCCGGTTTAAAATCATCCGCATTGCTAACCGGAAAATCACTATTAGGCATGTCCCCATCCAATAGGGTTATCTTTGCGCCAGGAATTTTGTTAACACAATAGGTGATTTCGACAGAGACAATTTGAATGGTATCGGCTATGGCTTTGCCATTGCTTGAAATAGTCAATGAAACAACACCCGTACTGCCCAATAGTGGGGAATCTGCCATAGCAAACCTTAGCTTAATGGAGGGAACTGAAGCTTAATTCCTGGTTTCAGATCACGAAAATTTGTCAGATTATTAATCTTTGCCACTTCTATGTAATAAGTGCAATCCTGATATATCTGATAGCACAATAGAGGCAAAGTATCCCCTGCTTTCACTTCGATCAGGTGCGTTAAATCGGGGGATTCCTGAGCGGCTTCTTTAGATATCTCTTCGCTGCTTTGATACTCGATAAATATGAGTGTAACTTTGGCTCGTAGCGGCACACCGCTGGGTTTGAACAAGGTATAATCAAATTTGAGTGACTCCACCCGCCCATAAAATAACAACTCTCCCCATTTTAACTGTACAATCGGCGCTTCATGCTTAGTGCCTTTGTACGTATAAACAACATCCTTCAATAATTCAATTTGCTCTTTGACCGGAACCGGATCACTCGCAATAGAACTCAAATTGGCTAGGACAGCTCCCGTTGCATCAAGTACCAATTCTTTTAAAACAATTTTTTCAGGGTGGCTTGCATCATATTTGGTTTCGGTTCCCGGTTGCCCCAGAACCCGGTTTTTTGAATAGCTCAGTTTAAAAGTATGCTCATATCCAGCGGGATTAATCATCGCTTCAAATTTCTTCCTGGAGCCATCTACACTGATTTTGCCGTTATTCACAGTGCAAGGGGAAATCGTCAGAAGCGCTTTTGTGCCGCTCAGTGACATCTAGCGTTCCTCCTTTTCCTGCAGAATATCAATAATCAAACGGCGGCATTCCGCAAGCATTTCTTCCTTAAACATGCGCTGTTCTTCTGACAATTCGGAATCTTCATGCTCTGTCCGTTGCACGATATTTGACTTAATCAGCAGTTGCTTAATTTCTATCGACATCAGGTATTCATAAACATACTAAATAATACGAATTGAGGAGGTATAGCTGAGAATTATCTTTTCTATGGCTACTTCGTTTTTAGTGGAACCAAAACTCTCCACTTCCCACTTCAATGGATAAGCAGAATCAAAAGACCAACCTCGAATCGGCACCTTATTTTCGTTCATCAGAAATACCAAAACCGGCAAAGGCTTGATTGTCAGATTAAAGCCGGATTCCAGTGTAGCTTTACACCATAAAACCAACGGCGATGTCAGCGGAGCAATACCGCGTTTTAATGACAAGTTGGAATGTTTGATTCCTTTCGGCAGTTGCCGGACAAACCTATTTTCGCCACCTTCAACAATCGATTCAACATCCATCTCGGTTTCGATCCCGGACACCTCCTGAAAAGAGGTATCTGCCGCCAATCCTGCCGGAGGCGCAATCACTACCTTAAAATAGAAAGCAGATGGCGGATAAACGTCTCCGAACAGTGAAATACTCATAAATCACTCACCTGCTTGCAGAATTCAAGAGAGAAATTAACTATTTGCGATCGTCAAGCCTTCATGCACGATTTCTATACTTTCAATCGCCACCTCATTACCCTCAGATTTCAAATCGGTGCCGGTAATCTTTGTCGGCCAGGCATTCGTCAGAGTCCACACCATCGTCGCCTTGCCGCCTTCATCCAACAAACTGATGGTGACCGGCAATCGCTTGATCGTGTTCATCTTGATTTGCTTAAACCAATCCCAGAATTTATTATCTCCTTTGAAGATACCCTTCTTCATGGTGATATTTCCAACTTTCTTCATGCCCGGCATCTTGATCACCGAAAACTCCGGACTATCGCCATGACGATATTTAATTTCTTCTGACTGGATATCTAACCCGCTCACCTCCTGAAACGACATCACTTGAGAGTCCCATTTAACCTGAAAATAAAACTTTGGCATGGGCCAAACAGAAGTCGATTGACTTGATCCATCATCTGCCATAACTTACCTCTACTTTTATGATTAAGAAATAAATACCTCTGCAAACTGCGCTCGTAGCAACATGACTTTTAAGTTAAGATTTTTGTAGCTGTTGCTGGAATGTAATCTCGATAAACTCTGCCGGACGGCTCAATGCAACCAATACGGTTACACGTAAGATACCATCCAGAATATCCTGAGGTGTCATCGTTTCTCCCAGACCAACAAATACACCAAATGCGTCATCCGGTGTTGCACCAGCCAAACCACCCCGTTTCCAGATACTGGTCAGAAAATTATTGATCATGCTTTTGATGGTTACCCAAGTGTTTGAAACGTTGGGTTCAAACACATAAGCTTTGGTTGCCAACTTGATGGACTCTTCCAGCATAATCATCGTCCTGCGTACATTGATATAACGCCAATCCAGGCTGTTTCCATCCAGTGTGCGGGCACCCCATACCAGCGTCCCCTCACCAATAAAAGTACGTATGGCATTAATCGACTTACCCGCAGTCGTCACATTCAGATCTTCCTGCTGATCATGTGTAATCTCTACTGATGGCGAAACAACAGCATTCAGACTCACATTGGCTGGAGCCTTCCATACGCCGCGTGAATTATCAACCATCGTGTAGACACCCGCCATACCGGCGCTGGGTGGTAACAAATTGAGTTTGAGTTTGATGTTATCCATTATTGTGTTGTATACAGGACAAACAGCGCTCAGAATCTTGTGTAACTCCTCATCGGTCGACATGTTGCCTGTCTTGGGTGTAACACCTATTTCTGCAATCTTGGCAGCAATTTCTGTTTTTTTATTGACATCTATCTGGCTATTGTTCAATTCAGCTGTCAATACTGCTTGCAACTTATCCAGGTTAAAAACATTACTGAAACTCAAATCACTGGTCTGCACAATTGAAGTATTCAACCAGGGGTAATAGGCCGCTGCAAAATCCAGATTATTTGTTCCGATATCATTCCTGAAATTCACAATACATCCACTATCTTGCGCTTCTTTATCACCTTGCCAGACATCAAGAATAGCGAAACGATTCTTCATCACTTGACCACAATGCGTTAATGCGGCCTGTTGCACATCTTTACATACGTCTCTAGGTAACGACACGGCGTCAGGTATCACAACCATTGTTGGTTCCTGTTCCTTCAATAAAATTTCAATCCCTGCGCTTAGTTTCGGTTTTTCTATCGCTTGATCATAGTTACCCACTGAAACGATATAACAAGCGCCCCCACCATTTTGAAAAAAAAGCATCATACTGTGATACAAAAAATACCGGGCTCCTTGAAGCTCAAGCATATAATCTGCATTATTGTTCGAAAAATCAGCTTCTACTGTTGGTACTACTACCGGTGCGGCTTTAGCATCATCCGTTTTTTTTGCATCGCCCGTATTGGCAGCTGCCAAATCTGAAATTTTATATTTTGTTCTGGGCGGCCCGCCAAAGAAGCTATTGAATTCAGACATGGATGAAATACGCCACGCCTTATTGAGCAAAGTCTTTCCTTTGTTACTGGCCTTTTCTGTATAACCAATAAATGCCGGTACTGCAGTAGCCACTTCCACTACAGAATTAGGAAACGCACTCTTTTCAACAATGTAAACACCCGGTGTTTTATACTGCCCCATAATTTGCTCCTTTGATTGGATTAATCAGCGCCCCACCACCCACCTCTATCATTGACAGCATAGAGCCATTTACGAATCAGGTTTATGTAAAACTCTAACAGTTTATTGATAATTATTGTTGACTAATTGATATAGATTTCTGAAACAGCTTCCATTCTGCCATTAATCATTTCCCCATTGATATTACTGACACAGGCAGTCGGCATGCGTTTAATCAGCACTTTATCACCCATGCTGCCCGATTCCCTCAATTGAAAGCGCTGATTATGTTTTTCCTGCATACCTATGGCAATTTTTGATTGCAGTGCCACTGCTTCGCGGTGTCCGGGCAATAAGGTATTTCCCATAGCTTCGAATTGAATCTCGTTATCCAAATCAGTGATATATAAATTTTTCTTTGAAAGATCGCCCAGAATGTAATATTTCCAGTAGGTTTGATTTGTTGCAAAACGAATGTAATACTTGCGGGAAACCGCATCCGGTTTTTCTGAACACAATCCTTGCTCATCCGCCGTAATTGCAATTTGTAAAACAAAAGCAGGCTTGACAAGGTAATCTTTTGGATCCAGCACTCCCCCCAACTGCCCGGCATTCATATCGATGAATGCTTTCTCAGTGACATTAACATCATCGTGCAGCATTTGCTTGCCTGCCGCATCAAGAGTTATTTGCTGATTATCAAAAAAAAGAAGACTACTATCGCTTCGCGCAACTGGAACTGTATAGCGAAAAAAATTGGGATCTTTGGAAAACACTTTAAACACCAACGATAAATCATCTTCAGCATGCAACCGCAATATATTTATCTTGTCTTCTTCATAAAAAACTGAAATACCGCTTTCTGATGATTTTAGCAGAAGGCCTGTTTTGTTTAGTACAGTGGCAGAAGGCCCTGATGGAATGAACTTAAGTGCTTTACAGATATTATCTGAAAAATAAGTATGCTCAACTGAAACACTAAATAATAGTCTATAAGCACCCATAGTTCTAATTAACACCTCAATGTTTATGTTGAACTGTAGAGAACAAGAATCGTCGAATGCAGCAGCAATCCGGTTGTCCGAACTTGTCAGAAACTGGCATTAACAGCTAACGCTTTTACGTCAACCAATATCTGCGCATTTACCCTTCTTTGTTCGCACTTTAAACTCAAATCCAGAATTATGTCAAATTGCGATCACGCTTATTGTTTTAGTATTTTTGACAGAATCTATTGAACTGAAGGTTTTGGTTCACTAACAACAGGAATACGACCGGCAATATCTTCCGCATCGAAAGCCACCATCCGAACTCTATAAAGTATTGAAGGAAGATATTTCCCGCCTAAAGAGCCCCATAAATTACTCAGATCCTGAATCGAAAGGTTCTCGATATCCAGAATAAGTTTCTCGATTCGCAGGTCCATTTCCGGCGCCGTCTGATGATTAATCACATGATTCTTCCGAAAAAAACTAATGGTACTGGATAGGAATTTCAGAGCCTCGGGATAACTGTTGCCGGTGAAATTCGCCGTCATCATAAGGTACAAATTAAAATAGAGCGGCGCACTACTCTGTATTTCTCGCTCACCAACTTCATGCGAACTAACTTGTCGAAATGGAACGGTATCTTTCTCTATATTGACCAAGAAAACAACCAGCTTATTATTTACATTCTCTGCAACATTTCCATTCATTTCCAATAAATTGGATACCACAACCACATCTTCCCCAAGCGTGTAAATACGCCGCAAATATTGATTCAACTGTGTCGCGAGCAGTTGTACAGCCAGATTAATCATAATGAGTAATGGTCATATTTGTTATTTCAAATTGGAAACAAATGCTACCCGCCATAAGTCTATAAATCAAATATTCCAAAAACATGCAGCTTGGAATAATCCGGAGAAAAGCTCTATCAACCTTATAGTATCAACATACCTCACAAAAATTTGTTGAGTCCGCCTAAGACATATAGCATACTAGCTTCGCGTTGGTTTTCAGCTCAAGCATTCCATCAGACATCATCCCGACTCTCTATAGAATTTCGAACTTTTACAGGCAATTTAATGTTCATCAGCGTTCTTGATCTCTTCAAAATAGGTATTGGCCCGTCAAGCTCGCATACCATGGGACCCATGGTTGCAGCCAAGGATTTTCGTGATCGTATCCAAGCTTTTGTTTCCAGTCGCCAAACTCCATCATTCATGCAGGTTCGCTGCACCTTGCGAGGATCACTGGCATTCACTGGCAAAGGCCATGCAACAGATCGCGCTGTGGCTTTAGGTATGCATGCTTATACGCCGCAAGGATTGGCCAAACAGAATGTGAATGAACTGATCCAAACGCTCTGGCAGCAAAATACCCTTCAACTCAATGAGTCGGTATCTCTCCACTTCAATCCGGCTGAGGATATTATTTTTGATCGTGGGGAACCGCTACCTCAACATCCCAATGGCATGATTTTTCAGTTGTTGGATGAAACCGGTAAAACTTTATTAACTGAAACTTATTTTTCGATTGGTGGTGGTTTTATTACCACATTATCTGAAATTGGCCAAATTGTTGCGCCAATCAAAATGGAGGTAACCAGTTCCTGTGGCTTTCCCTTTGATTCAGCCAATCAGATGATGAAAATGTCTGTCGATAGCGGCTTATCGATTGCTGCCATGAAACGCAGTAATGAATTGGAACGCATCAGTGAAACGCAATTGAATGATGGATTGGATGCAGTCTGGCATGCAATGCGTACCTGTCTTGAAAATGGACTGGTCGCTGAAGGCCGGTTACCCGGCGGCCTCAACATTAAACGCCGCGCCCGCGCTTTATATCAGCAATTACAGGATAACCCGCAAAAAGCGAATCTGAATGACTGGCTGTGCGCCTATGCCATGGCGGTGAATGAGGAAAATGCGGCGGGTCATATGGTGGTCACAGCACC
>CAKKRO010000202.1 GCA_919902625.1 Nitrosomonadaceae bacterium | reverse complement strand
TCGAAAGTGTTTTGGGATCAAAGGAAAGTTTGTCAAATTCCAAGGTGCGATTTGCCACTTTACCAATATGTCTTTTATGCATTGCCAGCAGGCGAGCTTCGACTTCTTTCAATGCAAATGGTTTAATGAGGTAATCATCCGCCCCGTGCTCAAAGCCCGCCAATTTATCTTCCAATGTATCGCGTGCTGTCAACATCAAGATCGGCGTATCAATCTGCGATTCCTGACGGAGCTTGCGGCACAAGGTAATCCCATTCATTCCCGGCAGGCCTAAATCGAGTAGAATTGCATCAAATCGCTGTGTTACCGCAAGATGAAGTCCGGCAATGCCATTAACAGCAGCATCCGCAGTATGTCCCCGTGATTCCAGAAAATCATACAGATTGGCGGCAATGGCCAGATCATCCTCAATAATCAATATATGCACAAAATTACCCGCGACAACAATTTAAATCTGTTGAGTTTCCCATCTAATGAAATTTACGGCTCAATGTATGAACAGCTTCAACCAACGCGGCCGCATTCTCTGGAGGAGTGAACTGGGAAATACCATGCCCCAGATTAAATACATGGCCACTCCCATTACCATAGCTGGTCAGTATCTTTTCCACTTCTGCAGCAATTACTTGAGGTGATGCAAATAGCGCCGAAGGATCAAGATTGCCCTGTAGTGCAACTCTATCCCCCACCCGGCGACGTGCCTCACCGATATCTATTGTCCAATCTAATCCGACTGCATCGCAGCCAATGTCAGCAATAGCCTCTAACCACAAACCACCGCCTTTGGTAAAAACGATACTTGGAACGCGCATCCCATCCTGTTCACGTTTTAATCCGCTCACAATCTGCTGAATATAACGCAATGAGAATTCCTGATAAGCCGCATGTGAGAGTGCGCCACCCCAAGTGTCAAAAATCATTGCTACCTGCGCACCCGCCTCTATCTGCCCATTAAGATAGGCTGTAACAGCTTTTGCATTCACATCCAGTATATGATGCAGCAAGTCGGGACGCTGATACAGCATGGTTTTGATTTCACGAAACTCAGTGCCGCCACGGCCTTCCACCATATAGCAAGCAAGCGTAAAGGGACTACCGGAAAAACCAATCAATGGCACTTGATTATCCAAAGCCTTGCGGATTTCCGAAACCGCATCCATCACATAACGTAATTCTGCGCCAGGATCTGGAACCATTAATGCATAAATTTCTTTTTCTTCACGCAGTGGACGTTCAAACATAGGGCCCTCGCCCTGTGAAAAATACAACCCCAGTCCCATTGCATCAGGAATCGTTAAAATATCCGAAAATAATATGGCCGCATCTAATGGAAAACGCGCCAGCGGTTGCATCGTTACTTCAGTAGCAAAACCTGGATTCTTACACAAAGAAAGAAAATCTCCAGCGCGCGTGCGCGTTGCATTATATTCCGCCAAATACCGGCCAGCTTGGCGCATAAGCCAAACAGGTGTGTACTCAACAGGTTGTTTCAGTAATGCGCGCAGTAGTGTATCGTTTTTGAGTGTTGTCATTAAAAAAGCCTATATTTATCGTTTTTTTGAAAGGCTCCTAACTCAGTGTATTAACCTTTCCCAACCGCTAATATTACCAGCGAATGGCCATCACGTATATTGCCAATCCGGTATTAAGAGCCAACTTGTCAGCCAGAAGAGTTATCTATTTCAATAAGATGGCTACGTATTAGCTTAGTCTTCCGCAATCGTAAATAACCGTTGATATTCTTTAATCGCGTAGCGGTCCGTCATACCAGCAATATAATCAGCGATAGCCTGGCGCCCCTCTTGCTCAAATTTTTTCTGATACTTGACAGGAAGCAGCTTTATATCAGCGCTAAAAGCTGTAAATAACCTTTCGATGGTATGACGCGCTTTATTGCTCATACGCACAACGCGAAAATGCCGGTAGAGATTGTCATATAAAAATTTCTTTAATTCTTGCTGTTCCTTTTTTATCTGCGGACTAAAACCAATCAGCGGCGGCGCCAAATGTATTGCAGCGAGACTGTTCACATCAGCGTTCCTGATATTAAGCGTACTTTGTTGTATTAAATCAGTCGCCAGCGTATTGATTATACTACGCACAGTCTCGTAAACCATGCGACGCTCCGGAAGTACCGGATATTTATTTTTTATTTGTGTGAGGTGACGCGAAAAGATGGATACTGCTTCCAACTGATCCAAAGTAATCAAACCTGAACGTAGCCCATCATCTACGTCGTGATTGTTGTAAGCAATCTCATCTGAGAAATTTGCCAATTGTGCTTCCAGAGAAGGTTGTGTACGTTGCAGAAAGCGTTCTCCGAGTTCACCTAATTTTTGTATGTTCTTTTTGGCGACATGCTTGAGTATCCCTTCCCGCGTTTCATAACAAAGATTAAGGCCATCAAAAGCAGCATAACGCTCTTCAAGGACATCAACAACCCGCAAGGATTGGAGATTATGCTCAAAACCTCCATAATCCTTCATACAATCATTCAGTGCATCTTGCCCGGCATGCCCAAATGGCGTGTGTCCCAGATCATGCGCCAGTGCAATCGCTTCGACCAGATCTTCATTCAAGCACAAGTTTCTTGCCATTGAGCGCCCAATCTGGGCAACTTCCAAACTGTGTGTCAGGCGCGTACGAAACAAATCCCCTTCATGATTGACAAAAACCTGGGTTTTATATTCCAGCCGGCGGAAGGCTGTGGAATGTATAATCCGATCCCGGTCACGCTGAAACTCACTACGCCCAATCGGCGGCTCTTCCTGAATTAAGCGTCCCCGTGAGTTATCAGAAGACACAGCATAAGCGGCCAGTTTATCCATCGGCCATACATGCTGATATTGTTTCGGTTAGCACTGTTGGTGGAATATCTGCGCGCATGACGGCTTCACCAATGCGGTTCAATAGAATAAAACGAGTCTTTCCAGATTCCACTTTTTTATCCAGCGTCATCAATTGCAAATATTTTTCTGGCGGCATTTCAGGTGCGGCAATAGGTAGCCCGGCTTGTATAAAAATCTTGCGTATCCGGTTAACGTCGGCTTCACTGATGAGTTTCATCCGCCGGGATAATTCAGCCGCCAGTATAGTCCCTGCGGCCACTGCTTCACCATGCAGCCAGATGCCGTATCCCATCCCGTTTTCAATGGCATGACCAAACGTGTGGCCCAGATTCAGCAAAGCGCGCACCCCTTTTTCCTTCTCATCGGTAGCGACTATCTCAGCTTTGTTCTCACAGCTACGCCGAATGGCTTCATTAAGAATGACTGGATCGCGTGCCAGTAAGCGGTGCATATTTTGTTCCAGCCAATCGAAAAAGGCTGGATCGCGAATTAGGCCATATTTGATGATCTCAGCAAGGCCGGCGCGCAGTTCTCTGTCGGGTAAAGTGCTCAATGTGGCACTATCGGTCAATACCATGCGCGGCTGATAAAAAGCACCAATCATATTTTTACCCAGCGGATGATTGATACCGGTTTTACCGCCTACCGAGGAATCAACCTGTGCCAGCAAAGTCGTGGGTATCTGGATAAACGGCACGCCTCGCAAATAGGTTGCTGCCGCAAATCCGGTCAGATCACCAACGACGCCACCACCCAGAGCCAATAGGGTCGTATTTCGTTCGCAATGATTTTTAAGGAGCGCATCAAAAATCAAATTTAAAGTTGCCCAATTTTTATGGACTTCACCGTCGGGAAGAATAATCGGAATCGAAACAACGCCATTTTTATCCAATGCTGTGCGCAATTTCTCCATGTATAAAGGCGCAATCGTTGTATTGCTCACAATGGCAACCCGTTTCTGCGGCAAACAAGATAAGATCAAATCAGCCTGTTCCAGGATGCCATGACCGATATGTATCGGATAACTGCGCTTTTCTGTTGAAGGGGTAAAATCGACTGAAATGGTTTGCATAGTATTTTGGTGGCTATTCTGTTTGATGGAATTGAAATTAATGGCGATTAACTTATTAATGAGTTTTTGTACCAGGTAACGCACACCCTGTTTCCCGCTATCTATGATGACATGTGCCGTTTCACGATAAAGAGCATCCCTCTGGACATAGAGTTCGTTTAATCTTGCAAATAAATTTTGTGTTTGAAGCAAGGGGCGATTTTTATCATGCCGGGTACGCCGATACAAATCATTGACCGATGCCCGCAAATAGATAACTATTCCATTTTGCTCAAGTAATCGACGATTCTCCTGATTCAGAACCGCACCCCCTCCCGTAGCTAACACGATATTATTTTTCTTAACCAGTTCAACCAACACCTCAGATTCACGTTTACGAAATCCTGTTTCACCTTCAATCTCAAATATGACTGGAATTTTCACGCCCGTGCGTTCCTGAATTTCATGATCTGAGTCGACAAACTCTTTACCCAAAGAATTAGCCAAAGCTTTGCCGATTGTTGTTTTACCCGCACCCATCATACCGACCAGAATGATATTGGTATCTTCCAGTTTTTTCTGGATGGGTTGGAGTATTTTAGTTTTGGTCAAATTCATACTTATGATTGTAGCTGAATTAATTGCAAGTACAACGCAGATGCCCTAATTTCTTAAGTTGCGCTTTGTGCAAACCTGCCTTGTCCATTTTATGGCCAAGATCAAATCTTTTTAACCGGCTTAAACGACAATACAGATTATTTAATTATTTTTTGTTTGCTTCCGGTTTTGTTTGGATCATGTTTATTAACAAACCAGGAGAAAAACAGCGGCACAAATATCGTCGCAATAAAAGCGGACATGATCATCCCGCCAAAAACCCCTGTCCCCATTGATTGCCGTGCCGCCGAGCCTGCGCCAGATGCGATTACCAATGGAACGACACCTAATATAAAAGCCATAGAAGTCATCACAATAGGCCGAAACCGCAGTTGGGCTGATTGAATAGCCGCCTGCTTAATATCGATACCTTCTTTCATTTTCTGATTTGCAAATTCGACCAGCAAAATCGCATTCTTAGCCGCCAGCCCAATCAATGTCACCATACCGATCTGAAAATAAATATCATTCGGCATATCGCGTAACAAGATCGCGATTAATGCACCCGCCATGGCGAAGGGAATAGCCATAATGACAGCCAATGGCAATGCCCAGGTTTCAAATTGCGCCGCCAAAATCAGAAAAACCATGATGACAGCCAGACTGAAAGCGAAAATCGCGGCTGAACCCATCTTCTTTTCCTGAAACGCAGTCCCTGTCCAGGCAATCTGATAACCCTCCGGTAACGTTCTCGCCGCAATACTTTCGACTAATTCAATAGCATCGCCGGAACTCACGCCACTTGCACCTCTTCCCATTATTTTTGCCGATATCAATCCATTAAAACGTTCCAATTGTTCTGCGCCCACGATATGTTTTACTTTACTCAGTGCAGACAATGGAACCATCAAACCGGACTCCGAACGAACATAAACCTTCCCCAGATCTTCAGCTTTCATTCGATAAGCAGCTTCAGCTTGTAGTTGCACACGATAAGTTCGCCCCGACCGGTTAAAATCATTCACATAAAATGATCCCATCGTACTTTGCAACGTCGCATAGATATCGGTAATGGAAACACCTTGTGCAATGGCTTTGGCTTCATCCACTTCAATAAAATATTGTGGAACAGATGATCGCAAAAAAGTATTTACAGATGCCAATCTGGGCTCCTGTTGCAGGCTTTGCATAAAATCATTTACTACATGGGCTAATTGTCCTATATCAGAATTTAAACGGCTCTGAACATATAACTCAAACCCACCGGTATTGCCTAAACCGCGTATTGCCGGTGGATTAAACGCAATGGCTAAACCATCAGGCTGCTGTGAACCAATTTGAAACAGTTTATTCACCATGTCTTCAGCGCTGGCCGTGCGTTCCGACCAATCTTTCAAACGTATAAAAATAGTCGACACATTCGTCTTATTACCACCGCCAATAAAATCCAGTCCATTGACAGCAAACTGAAAAGTTACTGCGGGATCTTTTGCCATCTCGGTACTTATTGCGTCTGTTGTCTTCGTCGTTCTTGCCAGCGTTGCATTATCGGGTAATATAACTGCCGCGATTACACGGCCTTGATCTTCAGGTGGAACAAAGCTATCAGGAATTTGCCTTACCAAATAAATCAGTCCGGCAATTATTACCAAGAATATCACCGCACTTTGGATTGCATGGCGCAGGCTTAAGCTGACCATACTTACATAGAATCCACGCACACGTTCAAAATAGCCATTGAATCTAATAAAAAAACCCGCTTGATTATGCGTGGATCTGAGTAATATCGCACATAATGTGGGTGTAAGCGTTAAAGCAACGATACCTGAGATAACCCCTGCTACAGCCACTGTCACCGCAAACTGTTGATACAGTTCTCCAGCGATGCCGCCAAGAAAGGCAACGGGTATAAAAACCGCCGCCAGCACCAATGTCATGGCTACCACAGCGCTGGATACTTGTTGCATTGCTTTGATAGCCGCATTAATAGGCGATAACTGCTCTTCGGATATCAGACGCTCGATATTCTCCAGCACGACAATCGCATCATCAACCACAATGCCGATAGAAAGCACCAGCGCAAAAAGAGTCAAGGTATTTATTGAGTAGCCCAACACCCATAGCCCTGCAAATGTCCCGATTAAAGAAATCGGTATGGCAATAATTGGAATCAATGTGGCGCGCCAACTCTGCAGAAATAGATACACAACCAGGACAACCAGTAGCATGGCTTCTCCCAGCGTCTTTACAACTTCCCGGATCGACGCCTTGACAAATACACTGGTGTCATAAGGAATAACGTATTGCACGCCCGCAGGGAAGAATTGCTTCAGTTCATCCATTTTTGCTTTAACAGTTGCCGCCGTTTCCAGCGCATTGGCACCGGTACGCAGGAAAATTCCAATCCCGATTCCCGGCTCACCATTGAGTACTGTGTGAATCGAATAATCTTGCGCACCCAGTTCAATACGCGCCACATCTTTAAGATATAGCACGCCCTGCGGCCCGCTGGAACGCAGGATAATATTCTCAAATTGTTGCGGTTCCAACAGCCGGCCTTTTGCTGTTACGGTATAGACCAGTTGTTGATCTGCCAATGCCGGCTCCTGGCCAATTTTTCCAACGGCTTGCTGCGTATTTTGTGCGCGTATGGCATGGATTATATCGCTGGCTGTAATACCAAGCTGCGCCATTCGATCAGGCCGTAGCCAAATGCGCATAGAATAATCCTGTGCGCCAAAAACTCTTGCTTCACCGACCCCAATAGCGCGTCTCAAATCATCCAGGATATTATTAGTAATGAAATTACTTAAAAATAGTGGCGTGTGCTTTTCATCTTTTGAAGTTATTGCAAAAACCAGTAACAGATCATTAGAGCGTTTCTGAACAACGACTCCCGCTCTTCTTACCTCATCAGGCAAACGCGCCAATGCCGTATTGATTTCATTGCTGACATTGAAAGTAGCCCGATCAACATCAGTTCCAATCTCAAATGTTATGGTGATCGTTAACCGGCCGCTTGAATCAGCACTCGAGCTGAAGTACAGCAATCCTTCAATAGCACTGAGTTTTTCCTCAATCGGTGCTGCCACGGTTTTTATCAGGGTTTCCGCGCTGGCGCCTGGAAACGTTGCCGTCACCAAGACAGTTGGAGGAGTTATTTGCGGATATTGCTCGATCGGTAACTGCAAAGCTGCAGCCAATCCAGCCAGGACGATAATGATAGACAAAACCGACGCAAAAATCGGTCGTGCAATAAAGAATCCGGCCATGTGCGCGCAGTTAGATGTACTTATTTAATGGATGTGGAATTTAATAATGAAGAAGGCAAAGCATTCTGCAACTGCGGATCAACAGCTTTACCTGGTGTTAATTTAATCATATTGTCGATAACGACTTTATCACCCGCATTCAATCCATCCAGAATAATCCAGTCCTTACCGATCCAGTCGCCCGCAATAACGGGCCGCTGCATCACTTCATTATTCTCATTGATGATATAAACATATCTGCCCAGATCTGATGTCATGATTGCAATTTGCGGCACAACATAAACACTCCTTGATTCTCCCGCTGTAATTCTTATACGGACAAGCTGGCCTGGCAATATTCGCTGATCAATATTTTCAAAGGTTGCACGAAGTTGTTGTGTGCCCAATAGCGGATCAATTTTGCTAGCTGCAAAATTGATTTTTCCTTCCTGCTGATATTCAGATCCGTCCGGCAAGATCATTCTCACACTATGCACATTTTTCTCATTCAAATGTCCGCCAAATCGAGACACTTCATTGTCTGAGAAACTGAATCGCACCCATATCGGGGATAACTGGGTCAGTGTCGTCAGCAAACTATTATTGGCCGATACCAATGCACCCTCGGAAAAATGAGATCGACCGCTAACCCCTTTGATCGGCGCTTTTACAGTGGTATAGGAAAGATTTAATTCTGCCTGCTGCACGCGAACTTTCGCGGCTTGCAGGGCTGCTTCCGTGATAGCCAGATCCGCTTTTGCCACATCGTAGGCGCGCTGGCTTACAAAATTCTCAGCCAACAACTGCCGTTGGCGATTCTCTTCGCTTCTGGCACGAATCACACGGACATTTTGTTCAAGAAAACCTGCTTTGGCTTCTGCTAGAGCGTTCTGATAGGGATCCGGGTCAATTAAAAAAAGTGATTGTCCAGCCTCAACTGCCTCGCCTTCAATATAAAAGCGTTTGATTAGAATCCCCCCTACCCGTGGCCGGATTTCAATTTCTTTTGCACCTTCGGTTTGCGCGATTGTTTCCAGACTGACTGGCATATTAACCGGCTCTACCGGGATAAATGTAACTGAAATAACTTGATCCATTGAAGGTGCTTGCTGGTTTGATTCATTACCTTCACATGCTATCAACAACAAACTTATTACCCAACAAAAGAAAAAAGCTGTGCATTTCTTTTTCACCGGCTTATGAAATACGTTATTTAGCTTTTTTTTAAAAGTTAACACAATAGAGATTTGCAGGGCGTTTAATGAGATCAAAATCGTAATAAATTATTTTTTGTTACTTCGGATAATGACAGCATAAGCTAAAAATCCAAAATCCGGCCACGTAAGGAAAAACCACAAAAGCATAATAGGGTTCTGTATAATAGATCACATGATAGTTTGACGGATAATGTAGTAAGTATTGCACATTATAAAGATAAGATATTTTTCATAACTTTACCTGCCTACAGATACACGATTAAATGTATTTTGTACCTACGGATCTGTCATACCAGATAGATGCTGGCTATTAAAACTGATACCGGTCATAAAAATTGCATGATCTGATCAGCCTATTTATTTTTAATATTAGATAAATTTTAAAGGTGCGTTGATATGCCTATTCCTATTTTTATTGCCATATTGACTTTCTACGCTATGTCATCAGCAGTTGCTGTCCAGGCGTCTTTGAAGTTGCCTGAAACAGTAAAAGTTGATCCGGCCGCATTAACCTCTGAACCTATGTGCGATCCAAAGATTTCACCTTCGTGGCGAGCAGCGCAGGAAATTGAAGGCGTCAAAATTGCGGCCTCACCTGGCTGTAGCCCGGATAACCCCGCCTGGATCGCAGCGGCGGTTAAGGGGACTAACAATATATCCATGGAAACCCTGATGAAGACAGGTCTTTCGCCCGATGCTATCATTAAAACAGATGATCTGGATGGTGATGGTGATCCTGACCGGATTATTATTAAGCTTGAAATCATGGAGTTGAATGGCCGAACGCCGGATTTCCAGGGATTAGTCCCAACCTTTGATATTGCTCCCGGCATACAACCAGGTGCTTGGGTTTTTGCCCCAAAAACCAGTGGAATGTCGACAGAAAACTTTGAAAGTGTCAGAGCCAATCCATTACTAAGACTTCCTTCACCGGTCATTCGTGTTGAAGTCGGCGATATTGTACAAATCGTGCTGGAGAATACCCATTATTTCCCGCACAGTATCCATCTGCACGGCGTAGACCATCCATTTTCGCACGGCGAACATGGGGGTCAAGACGGCGTGCCGCAAACCAGTGAAGTGGAACTGATGCCGGGCGAACGGCGCGTCTATGAATTTCAGGCTCGCCAGTCGGGCACCATGTTCTATCATTGTCACGTCCAAACCCACACTCATCTGTCGATGGGTCTTGCTGGGATGATTATTATTGAAGAGAACAAACCCAATAACTGGTTGCAAACCTTAAATATCGGCGGCGGTCATGTCCGTCATCCATCCGTAGCAGTGCTGGAGCAATTCGATCAGGAATATGATTTGCATTATCACGCGATGGATAAGGAATTAGGTCAAATCATCCAGAAATATAATGATCCCCGGTTAATTGCGCGCGATATGAACCGGCGCTATGACATCACTGATTCCACGGAAGATTACTTCACCCTGAATGGCTTGTCATTCCCTTATACCCTGAGAGAATCGTTAATAATCGTTGAACCGGATCAGAAAATAAAACTGCGCTTGCTAAACAGTGGCGGCGAAATGATCGCCGTCCATACGCACGGCCACCATGCCACGATCACGCATTATGATGGCGTGGAGCATAATCCAATCGCACAAATCATGCGTGACGTCTTCGATATGGCGCCAGCGCAACGGCTTGACCTGAAATTAGAAACCGTCAATGATGGCAAGCACAGTTATGGTGAAGGTGATTGGCTTTTTCATGATCATAGAGAAAAGGGGATTACCACGGATGGCATGGCCGAAGGCGGCAGCATGAGTTCGATTGTTTATAAATCGTATCTGAATGGCGATGGGCTACCCAAGGTAAGTCACTTTGGCATTGATCTGAACAAATATTTCACCAAGGAATATTACGAAAGAAGATTACCCATTTGGCAGGATCTCGATGAATGGGCAAGTTTGGGTTCGCCCGCCGGACAATCAAGTATTGATGCTACAACACAGACATCACTACTTAATGTTTTATATGGATTGCTCATAGGATTCTTTACCTACTTGATTATCGCCAAGCGGCAACAAATCAAGCAAACAGTTTCCGGAGTGACTTCACGTCTTAAAAGCCCTAAAGGGGGTACCAATAATGGCTAAGGCTACAATGATTACTTTCTTACTGGCAGGCATTTTTACCTTTAGCTTAAATGCGATGGCACAGGAAAAATCGAAACCTGGCGAACATGATCACCATGATCATAGCGGTCACAGCATGAGTCAAGACAGTGATCCCGCTGTTGATCATCAAGATGAGCAGACCACCACCATGGATCATGAAGGCCATGACCATTCCATTGATCACAGTGCTCACAGCGTTCAAGCCACAGAACATGGCGATCTCCATCACCACCACCACATGGATCATGACCACATCATGGACCATGAAGGTACCATGATTATGGGGCAGAATCTGGACACACTGCCCAGTAGCTGTAAAAGTATCTCAGAAGAAGTCGAAATTACGGTTCGTGCCGGCAGAAAATATGCAGCCAAATTCCCCGGAACAGCTTTCGCATTTGATCAGCAGCAATGGAATGTCAAACCCTGCGCGAAGGTTACTTGGCACTTTATTAATGAAGATCATATACGTCATCAATTTATGATGCATGGTCTACCAAAGTATTTATACAAATATGGCATGTTTCATCTCGAAGTAACCGGTCCTAAAACCGTATCCGGCACAATTATTGTTCCGGCAACGGATGAAACCTACCTTGTGCACTGTGATATCTCGCAACACATGGAAAAAGGGATGAAAGCGCAACTGGTGGTGGGAAAAGGGGGTGAAAATATCCCCAGTATCCCTGGCTTGACGCCATACAATTTAACCGATACCTATGAATCTGAGAATTTACCCAAAGTTTCGGATAAAACTGATAAGGATTCAATCACAAATCAGGTGATTGAGTTTATAAATACCAATTCACGGGATTATGGAGCGATGTTGATGGGTATTCTGATTGGATTGTTGAGCCTGCCTTTGGTTAAAAAAATTACTTTTCGTAAAAAAAATGACTAAATAATATCTCTCTTGGTTTTTAAATCTGCATCCATCAGACGAACCAGAATCAAGTTCATCTGATGGATTTATTGATGGCAGTTTGAATTTATAGCAAAAGATTGAATTATTAACCGGAAAACTAAAGATTCGCCAATAGTCGTTTTGCTGCTATCTTTTGCTCGATCGTAATTTCACCCAATCCCAGGAATCGCTGCCGATGATCATATAAACGTACGATATTACCTCCTGACAGGCCGCTGATATCCGATTGACTCATGACAATACGTCCTTGCAGCATATGTATCGCTGCCAGTTCATCCAAAGTTACCGCCGGGAATCCTTGTAATAAACCATCAATGGGCAGCAAGCAACCATTATCTCGCTCAGTTGCATCCATTTCTTCTACAGCCGATAAAGTCTGTGCCTGCGACAAATCAAAACGATCGATGACAGTACGCCGCAACTTAACCAGATACGCACCGCCGCATCCTAGTGCTTTGCCGATATCTTCCGCCAATGTTCGGATATAAGTACCTGTTCCACATTGAATACTTAATTGCAGCTCATTCTCAATCAGCGATTTAATTTGTATTTCGTGAATAGAAATCTCCCGCGCTGTACGCTCAATCGCTTCGCCATTTCTTGCATAAGCATATAGCGGTTTCCCTTGGTACTTCAGTGCGCTGTACATCGGTGGTATTTGCATGATTTTACCTACAAAATGCTTGAGCACCTGCTCACACTGCGGCAAGGTTGGATTCACAGTATTTGTGAGTTGAATGATTTCGCCTTCTGCATCGCCCGTTGTACTCAGGAAACCAAGTTTTAATGTCGCCTCATAGCCTTTATTAGCGCCTAATAATACCGATGAAAATTTGGTGGCTTCTCCAAAACAGAGCGGCAACAAGCCGGTTGCCATAGGATCCAGTGTGCCGGTATGGCCACATTTGGCAGCGGAGAAAACCCGCTTTGCAATCTGTACTGCTTTATTGGATGAGATACCGTAAGGTTTATCCAATAATAGAACACCGCTGATATTACGTCTAACCGGTTTAATCGAATTATTTGGTGAGAACTCAGCGTGCAACATGCATGCTTTTGTTTTAGCTGTTTGAATCTGTTTGATGTGGAATTTTCTCTTGGGCTATCGCTTCATCAATCAATTTTGACAAGCGGACACCACGCTCGACTGATTCATCATAGATGAAATGCAATTGCGGGATAATCCTTAATTTCATCCGATGAGATAAATTCGAGCGTAAGAAACCTTTCGCATGCTCAAGGCCTTTTTCCACTAAAAAATTTTCTTCTTTACTTCCTAACGTAGTGTAAAAAACTTTGGCATGGCTATAATCACGAGTCACATCAACAGCAGTAATCGTAACCTGCCCTACACGGGGATCTTTGATTTCGTGTTGTATCAGATCTGCCAGTTCACGTTGTATCTGATCAGCAACACGCAGTGTGCGGGAGTAATCTTTAGGCATATGGAGGGTTGCTGATATTAAAGCACTTGTTATAGAAATCGCGCTGTTTCAACGATTTCATAGGCTTCCAGTTGGTCGCCCACCTGAATATCATTAAAGTTTTTCAAGGATAGCCCACACTCAAATCCTTCTCTGACCTCCTTGACATCATCTTTAAAACGCTTCAATGAATCCAACTCGCAGCTATGAATTACCAGACCATCCCGCAGCACCCTAATTAATGAATTTCTTTTAACGAGGCCATCCGTGACATAGCACCCAGCCACTACACCTACCTTAGGGATGCGATAAATCTCACGAATATCAACCAAACCGATGATGTTTTCTTTGCGATCAGGTGACATCATTCCTGAAAGCGCTGCTTTAATCTCATCGACCGCTTCATAAATAATGTTGTAGTAACGAACATCAACGCCACTAGAAGCAATCAGCTTACGCGCACTTGCATCAGCACGCACATTAAAACCAATAACGACCGCTTTTGATGCCAGTGATAAATTAATATCCGATTCAATGATTGCTCCAACTCCACTGTGAATAATATTTACTTTCACTTCATCGGTTGATAGTTTGTGCAATGCATAAGCCAATGCTTCACATGAACCTTGCACATCTGCCTTGATAATCAAAGCGAGAACCTTAACATCTTCTTGCTGATCAAAAACATTTTCAAGTTTTGCAGCTTGTTGTTTCGCAAGCTTTACATCACGATATTTACCTTGACGGAATAGAGCAATTTCCCGTGCTTTACGTTCATCATCCAGCACAAAAACAATTTCACCTGCTTCGGGTACTTCAGATAGACCTTGAATTTCAACCGGAATAGATGTTCCTGCTTGTTTGATCGGCTTGCCATTTTCATCATTCATGGCTCGCACCTTGCCATAAACTGCACCAGCCAGTAAAACATCCCCGCGTTTTAAAGTTCCTGATTGCACCAAAATAGTTGCTACCGGACCACGACCTTTATCCAATCGTGATTCAATCACCACACCTTTAGCCGGTGTTTTTTCGGGTGCCTTTAATTCCAACACTTCAGCTTGCAGTAATATGCTCTCCAGTAAAGCATCAACGCCTTGGCCGGTTTTAGCGGATACTTCAACAAACATCGTATCGCCCCCCCAATCTTCCGGAACCACCGCATGGGCAACCAGTTCGTGCCGAATCCGCTCTGCATTCGCTTCCGGCTTATCCATTTTATTGACTGCAACGATAATTGGAATTTTTGCCGCTTTTGCATGATGAATTGCTTCAACGGTTTGAGGCATGACACCATCATCTGCAGCAACTACGAGAATAACGATATCGGTTATTTTTGTACCACGCGCACGCATGGCAGTAAAAGCTTCATGTCCCGGAGTATCCAGAAAAGTGATCATGCCGTGGTCAGTTTCTACATGATAGGCGCCAATATGTTGTGTGATACCACCTGCTTCACCTCCAGCAACACGGGTACGACGAATATAATCCAGCAATGAGGTTTTGCCATGATCAACATGCCCCATCACAGTAACCACTGGCGCTCGAGGGGCTAATTCTGCTTCGGTAACAATGGTCTCGCTATCGGCAAGAAAAGTCTCCGGGCTATCCATTTCAGCATATTTTGCAATATGTCCCATTTCTTCAACAACAATCATCGCTGTATCTTGATCCAGCATTTGGTTGATGGTCACCATGCTGCCCATTTTCATCAGTACTT
>CAKKRO010000201.1 GCA_919902625.1 Nitrosomonadaceae bacterium | reverse complement strand
CAGCGTGCTCATGACGCCATTCAAATGAGTGATTTCTTCCAGTTTTTGAACTAATCTTTGATAGTGTCGATTCATCGTTATCCCGTTTTTTCAATCCAGTTACAAACATTGCGCATAATCCACCCAAGGAAACTCTGAATAACCCGCATTTGTCATTCCGGACGCAGTGAGGAATCTTTAATAATCAGTGTAATAGATTTCTCGCTCTTGCTCGAAATGACACTTGTTCAGGGCTTCGCTCATTCCAGGGGATAGCGCTAAAATTCCAAGCCCCGTATCATAACAACTTTAACATCAACCATTCATACTGCCATGCTCTGGATAAAATCATTGCACATCATTTTCATGGTCACCTGGTTCGCGGGGCTATTCTATCTGCCACGTTTATTTGTCTATCACGCCATGTGTGAAGATCAGCCCGGCAAGGAGCGATTCAAGATCATGGAACGCAAGCTCTATTACGGCATCATGACCCCCGGCGCGGTACTGACCGTTGTGTTCGGCGCATGGTTGTGGCTGGGTTACGGTTTTTCCGGTAACTGGCTGCATGCCAAGCTGGCATTGGTTTTGATACTGATTTTCTATCATTATTACTGCGGCAAATATGTTAAAGCGTTTAAAAATGATGCCAATCAGCATGGGCATGTTTTTTACCGCTGGTTCAATGAATTTCCGGTGCTGGTTCTGTTTGCCGTCGTAATTCTGGTGGTGGTTAAACCGGATTTGGTTGCGCTGGTTTCTGAGTTTTAAGATTCCTCACATCAATTCGGAATGATAGTTTTGTCATTGCGACCGGAGAAAGAAATCCACTACTGATTGTTAACTATCCTGCGTAATTGAAACCTCAATCTTACAACCCAGCACCGATGCAAATTTCTCTAAAGTCGATAGTTTGATATCCTCGGCATGATTCTCAATCCTCGAGATAGCTGATTTCCTGGTATTAAGTTTCTCCGCAATCTGTTCCTGTGTCAGCCCGGAAGCTTCCCGGGCTGACGCAGTAACACGCCAATTTTAAATGCTTGATACCCCTCTTCATAATTTTCATTAAATGCAGCATCAGCGACTTTCCGGTTGCTGACATATTTTTTTAAATCACTCATAATCCCACTCTCCTTTTGAGATAATCTCTTTTTCTTTGATGTTTTATCAAGATTGATGGTGGATGACGCAAGCTTATCCACCCTACCGCGCTGATAAATCAAAAAACAGAAAACATACATCTTTAATATCATTAGGAATTTCTTTGACTACACAATCCAAAATCCTTCACCGACGAGCAAAGGTCATGAACCCTAGTTCTTACACTTGATAAGCATACTGCGGTTTATTACAGATCCACCATAAAATCCGTACTGATTGCCAGCAGCAATCGCCCCTTGATCCGAGCCTCCTGCAATTACATCATATCCATTTGCACCGCAGATCTCACCGGCCTTTTCGTAACACATTCCCCAGTTCAGTGCGGCCCCAGAACAATTGATACTATGCCCCTTTCCTCCATCTGGCACGAATGTTTCTCTTGAGGTTGCACAACCCAAAATAATTGCGCAAAGTACAATCAAATAAAGTGTTTTCATCTTTCTTCTCCATTTCTTGGTCGCCTCAATTGATCGGGAGCAGCCCCAACACACAGGCCAGGCAGAATGAGCAGCTATTGTTGACGGAACTCTTCCAGAAAGAGAATCTCTGGAGAACCAACAGAGTGCCACTGCGCCATTTGGTTAATTGCGGACTTAGATGCCCAGAATATCTTCGCTTCTTCAACATGTTTCCAATCAAGAATGAAAAACGTGACATTCGGATCTTCTGGTAAGAAGCAAACACTGCTGGAGCGTTCCCCTGAGCTTTCTCGCACCGATGCCTGAGAGTCAAAGACTTTAATGAGATTACTTGGATAAGCTACTCGAACTTTAATTATTACCTTTGCCATGTAATTACCTCGAAGGTTGATATAGCCTAACGTAAAAATGAGGAACTGGAAAATTTTGCATTGGCTCTCCTGATTGCCGGATCAACCTCCTACTCACCGCCGCAAAAGAACTGCTAGTTGCCACTTAGGATCAGATGGACGCTTGATTTCAAGAACTTTCCAAGCATTGTTAGATGTACCTCCGCGCATCGCCCGAGCAAGTTGAGACATAGACGGATAGCTTTCTTCTTTCCATATGATTTTATCGGCAACGACTTCCGCAACTTTGATTTCCCCATAATGTTTGGTGCGAATTCGACTGCCTTCTGGCAGGAATAGAGCATCCCAATAGACACCCTGTGTGCGTGGCTCATGTGTCACAAAGTCGGCGGCTGTACGATCGAGAAAGTCTTGAACTATTTGCTCCAGCGCCGAACTCACCCCACCTGGGAAGCGGCGGGAAAACTCGGCATAAAGCTCATTCGAGACCGGAATAGATACAAAAGAATCAAGGTTCAAAGGCATAACGGCTCTCCATAGCAAATCGAGAAATAACTATTATAGCGCTACGCAGCACTATGTCAAGATCAACTAGAATTTGATAGCCAGCATAAATCTAATCATCAATTACTGTTTGCCCCGGAAACAGCACATCGGTAAAGCCAAACAAGCGAAAATCCCTGATCCGCATCGGATAAAGAATCCCTTGCAAGTGATCGCATTCATGCTGCACCACGCGCGCATGAAAGCCGTTGACGTTGCGGTCAATCACCGTGCCATATTGATCCACGCCTTGGTAACGCAATTGCGCGTAGCGCGGCACCATGCCCCGCAGCCCCGGCACACTGAGGCAACCTTCCCAATCGTCTTCTTTTTCCTCGGATAAGAATGTCAGTTGCGGATTGATCAGAACCGTAAAAGGCACCTCACCGGCATCGGGATAGCGTTGATTCTTTTCAAACCCGAAAATCACCACTTGCAAGCCCACGCCGATCTGCGGCGCCGCCAGGCCTGCGCCATTCAGCGACTCCATGGTGTCGTGCATATCCTGAATTAATGCGTGTAACTCCGGGGTATCGAGTCGATCGACGGGCTTGGCCACTGCAAGCAATACAGGATCGCCCATTTTCAGTACCTGTTTAATCGCCATGACAATTCACCACATGTTCCAGAATGTTTCTGACACCCACCATCGCCTGTTCCAGCACCGCATAAATCTCTTTCAGCGGAATGCTTTTCACGTTGGTACCACGTCCGGCGGCATAATTGGCGACCACCGCGATAGTGGCGTAATTTAGCCCTATCTCCCGTGCCAGCGCGGTTTCCGGCATACCCGTCATGCCGACCATGTCCGCCCCGTCGTATTCCAGCCGGTTGATTTCAGCGGCGGTTTCAAGCCGGGGTCCTTGCGTCGCGGCATAAACCCCGCCATCAAAAATGTCCTCGTTCGCATTGCCAGCGGCTTGCAAGATCAATGCACGGGTTTGCTGGGTATACGGCAGGGTGAAATCAATATGCGTAACCGGTTGATCCTTGCCTTCGAAATAAGTGAAATTACGCCCGTAAGTGTAATCAACAATCTGATCCGGCACCACCAGCCGGCCCGGAGTCAGGTCTGCGCGGATACCACCCACCGAGGCCACAGCAATCACATGCGACGGTTTCAATGAATGCAATGCCCATAAATTCGCACGATAATTGATGGCGTGCGGCGGTATCGTATGACCGTGCCCGTGCCGTGCCAGGAAAATGATGTCTTGATCCTTGATTTTACCAAACGTCAATGGGCCGGAAGGTTCGCCATAGGGTGTGCGTATGATTTGCCGGTGTGATATTTCAAGGCAGGATAGCCGGGTCATTCCACTGCCGCCAATAATTGCAAGCATTATTCCCTCGTTTTAATTTTTTGTTGCATAAATAGCGGGCAAATTCCGCCAGGCACCCTGAATGTCCATGCCAAAACCAAATACGTAGCGATTGGGCACTGACAGTCCCACAAAATCGGCACGGCATGGTTTGGATTGCCCCGTTTCCTTTTCCGCAAGCACGGCACTATAAAACGCTTTGGCGCCACGTTCCAGCACTTTGTCACGGATTGCATCCAGGGTAATCCCCTCATCCAGAATGTCATCCAATACCAAAACGACCCGGTCTTGCAACTGTTCTCTCGGTTCGACTTGCCAGTGAATTTCCCCGCCATTCAATGCTTTGTCATAGCGCGTCAAATGCAGATAATCAAAATCCAGCGGAAACCTGAGGAGTGGCAATAATTGCCCGGTAAACACCACTGCCCCGCCCATCACGCATAAAACCAGCGGTTGTTGATGAGACAAAACCTGCGTGATATCGGCAGCCAGACGCTGTACCGTTTGCGATACCACTTGCGCTGAATGAATTAATTCAGCTTCACTCAAGATTAGTTTAGCTTGTTGATAGGTCAGCATAAAGGTTTAAGTATTATTGAAGTAATGCTTGCAGCCCTGCTTCATCGAGTATGGTAATACCCAAACTCAGCGCCTTGTCATATTTACTGCCCGGATCGGCCCCCACAACCACATAATCCGTTTTCTTGGAAACGCTCCCGGTGACTTTACCGCCCAGCGATTCGATGCTTTCTTTAGCTTCTTCCCGGCTCATATTGGGCAGCGTTCCTGTCAGCACAAACGTTTTCCCCTGCAGCGGTGCCGCCGCGCTGCTTAATTCAGGTTCTCCTGCGTGCTCATCCCAATGCACACCGCTGGCACGAAGTTGTTCAATCACCTCGCAGTTATGCTGCTCGGCAAAAAAATCCACAATACTTTGCGCAACCACCGGGCCGATATCAGGGATTTGCTGCAAGCGTTCATTATCCGCTTCGATCAGCCGGTCCAGGCTGCCCAAATGAGCGGCCAGCTCTTTGGCGGTCGCTTCCCCGACATTGCGGATACCCAGCGCATAGATAAATCTCGCCAGCGTGGTTTGCTTGCTTTTCTCAATTGCGGATAGAATATTATTGGCCGATTTATCCGCCATACGCTCCAGATTAGCCAGCGCAGTCAATCCCAATTTGTAAAGATCAGCCGGTGTGCGCACAATAGCATTGTCAACCATTTGATCCGCCAGCTTGTCTCCCAAACCTTCAATATCCATCGCGCGGCGCGAAGCAAAATGCAAAATGGCCTGTTTTCGTTGCGCCGGACAAAACAGTCCGCCGGTGCAACGCGAAACCGCTTCTCCCGGAAGCCGCACCGCTTTGGCGCCGCATACCGGGCAGTGCGCCGGCATGGCAAATACTTGCGCATCAACAGGGCGTTTGTCCAGAATGACCGACACCACTTCGGGAATCACATCACCGGCGCGGCGCACGATGACCGTATCGCCGATGCGCACATCCTTGCGTTCTATTTCATCCGCGTTATGCAATGTGGCATTGGTCACGGTCACACCACCGACAAAGACCGGCTTCAGGCGGGCAACGGGCGTCAAGGCACCGGTTCTGCCGACCTGTACGTCAATATCCAGCAATTGAGTCACCGCTTCCTGTGCGGGGAATTTGTGGGCTATGGCAAAACGCGGCGCGCGCGACACGAAACCCAATTGCTCCTGCTGCAGCAAAGCATTGACTTTGTAAACCACGCCATCGATATCATAGGGCAGACTCTCACGCTGCGCACCGATCGCCTGATAATAGGCCAGCAATTCCTGCAACCCCGTAACCACAGTACATTCTTTCGCCACGGGAAAATGTAACGCGGCAAGGTACGCCATTACTTGGCTGTGCTTATCCTGCGGCATGTGTGCATTTTGATATTCCCCAATGCCATAGGCAAAGAAGGTTAACCGCCGGGTTGCCGTAATACCCGGATCCAGTTGACGCAACGACCCTGCCGCAGCATTGCGCGGATTGGCAAATTCTTTCTCGCCTTTGGCCAGTTGACGCTGATTCAATGCCAGAAAATCCGCTTTCAGCATCAGCACCTCCCCTCTCACTTCCAGTAAGGATGGAGGGGTTCTAACGGGTAAAGACAACGGAATTGATTTAATGGTTTTTAAGTTTGACGTAATATCTTCACCGGTATAGCCATCGCCCCGCGTGGCACCTGTTTTAAGCATTCCATCTTCATAGCGCAAGCTGACCGCCAGCCCATCAAATTTTGGCTCTACCGCATATTCCACGCTGTCGACGGACAACCCTTCGCAGACTCGCCGGTCAAACGCTTCCACTTCTGCATCATCAAACGCATTGTTCAATGAAAGCATCGGTATCTTGTGAGTAATTTGCGAAAACGCCTTGAGGGGCGCCGCCCCCACGCGCTGCGCCGGTGAATCGGCCGTGATCAGTTGCGGGTGATCCTGCTCGATTTGCTGCAATTCGCGCAGCAGCTTATCGTATTCCGCATCGGGAATCGTTGGATTATCCAATACATAATAGCGGTAATTATGTAATTCAATCTCAGCGCGTAATTCCTGCGCATGCTGTTTTATTTTCTTAATTTTTTCATTCATACTTGGCAAGTATAGCGAACACCGGCAAGACACGGCTTCAGTTATTTTCTAAAAATCCTTTATACTGCGCATTCAATCAGGAAACCAGCCTCTTGACATCATGATGTCTTGACATACTCTATTATGAGCGACAACAAACTAAAAATCCGCATTCAAATTCAGCAGCCTCCACAAGCCATAGAACAGATTTATCCTGAATTGCCTGAACCCGGGATCATCTATGAGCAATCCCTGGACTGGAAAAGAATCTCCATCGCTGCGCTATTACTGTCATCCATCTTGGCTTTAACCGGTTATTTCGTATTCGATTCAAATAAAAGCGAAGTTCCCTTAAAGGAAGCTGTTCCATCCATTGCCCCAACACTTATGCATGAAAATAAGATTTCAGCGGAAGAAGCCAGTCCGGCGCTTGAGACAAAAGATGATACGATAGAACCCCGATCCAATGAGACACCCAGCAACTTCTCCGGTTTAAATCAGCCCGAAGTGACCCGCGAAATTAAAGCAATGACCGCGTCCATACCCAAACCAAAGCCTGATTTAATTCGTAATGAGCCGGCTGCAACCGGGGGAAAAATACCCAAGACCGTCACCCAGCCGAAACCCCAAAAATTGCCTGATCATCCACTGGTTCACAAGGCGCAATTCAGTCATGCGATAAAGGCGCGTGAGCCGGTAGACGCTATCGACACGGTTCAATTACGGCAAGGTGAATCCAAACCCATTTATTTCTATCTGCACTTAAAGAATCTGCAAGGAGAAAAAGTCAGCATTCTCTGGTATCACCAAGACAAACTGGATTCACAACTGACCTTGCAAATCCATAATAACAATTGGCGGACTTATGCAAGCAAACAACTGGATCATCGACGATTAGGCGCATGGCGGGTTGAATTGATGGATAAATCCGGAAACCGGATGGCGATGAGACATTTTACCGTCACAACACACTAAAACTCAGTTACTCCGTTGACTTCACACGACGATGATCAAGAATATGATCCAATGAATTGGAGGATTCCGTATGAAATATTGCAGCCACTGTAGCGCCACCGTTACATTACTGATACCCGAAGGCGACTCTTTGCCACGGTATGTGTGCACCACCTGCCATGTCATCCATTATCAGAATCCGAAGATGGTGGTAGGTTGCATCCCTGAGTGGGAAGATAAAATCCTGTTGTGCCGGCGCGCCATAGAACCTCGCAAAGGCTGGTGGACTTTACCTGCCGGCTTTATGGAAAACGATGAAACACTGGCGCAAGCAGCCGCCCGAGAAACTTTGGAAGAAGCCAATGCAAGAGTGGAAATAGGCGATCTGTATGCCGTTTACAGCCTTCCTCATATCAGCCAGGTTTATCTGTTATTTCGCGCACAACTTCTTGATCTTGACTTTAAACCGGGCATTGAAAGCCTGGAAGTCAAGTTGTTATCCGAGCATGAAATTCCTTGGGAAGAAATGGCATTCCGGGTTATCCATGACCCCTTAAAACATTACTTTAAAGAACGTAATCAAGGTAAACTGGGCTTTCACATGGGCGTGATTGACCGGCCCCAAAGCAATGTCTGATTGGCCAGCCCTATTAATTGATGGTCACTTGATAAACGATGGTTTTAGATTCCCTTATGGCAAGATATAATGTCTATTTTTTGCAAAGCTCTATGAAGTATTTATTCCCATTATTGTTATTGTGCCTTGCTGTTTCGCCCGTATCCGCTCAGCAGCAAAGCATATCCATAGCAGCCAAATCTTATTTGCTCTCAGATTTCCAAACGGGGCAAATATTAGCCGGTCAAAATGAACATGAACGCATAGAACCTGCCTCTCTCACCAAGCTGATGACTGCTTATGTTGTGTTCTCAGCCATAAAACAGAATCAACTTGCGTTGGATCAGGTGATACCCGTGTCTGAAAGCGCCTGGCGAATGATCGGTTCGCGCATGTTCATCGAACCCAAAAAACAGGTTACCGTGGACGAATTGATTCGAGGAATGATTGTTCAATCCGGTAATGATGCGTGTATCGCTCTGGCAGAAGCGATTGCAGGTTCAGAGGCAAGCTTCGCGGACATCATGAATAAAGAAGCCGGACGTTTGGGAATGAAAAATACACATTTCACCAATTCAACCGGATTGCCCGATCCCGATCACTATACAACGGCACACGATCTTACTTTGCTGGCAGCAGCCGTCATCCGCGATTTCCCTGAATTCTATCCACTCTATTCATTAAAAGAATTTACCTACAACAGTATTACACAGCCGAACAGAAACCGGCTGTTATGGATTGATCCGCATGTGGATGGCATGAAAACGGGCTGGACCAAAACCGCTGGTTATTGTCTGATTACATCGGCCACGCGTGACAAAAGACGGCTCATCTCGGTTGTCATCGGCGCCAAATCGGCCCATGCACGCAGCGTTGAAAGCCAGCGCCTGCTCAATCACGGATTCCAATTTTACGATACCCTGCATCTATATAAGAAGAATGATTCACTGACAACCATCCCTTTATGGAAAGGCACTCAGGATGAAATAAAAGCCGGATTTGATCGCGATGTGCATTTTACGCTGCCCAAAGGCCAGGGTGACAGGCTTAAAGCCACCATGGAATATAAACAACCGCTGATTGCGCCTGTCTATCCAGGACAAGAAGTCGGCACAGTAAAATTCACGCTTGATGACAAAACCATAGAAACCTACCCGTTAGTGTCATTGGAGAAAGTTGAAGCAACCAATATCTTTGGCCGCGCATGGGATAGTGTAAAATTACTCTTCAACTGACCGGTATCTCAACCTACTACAAAGCACAAAGGCTCGCATGATATATCTTAATGGTCAATTTATGCCGATAGAGGAAGCATGCATTCCTGTTTTGGATCGTGGTTTTATTTTCGGTGATGGTGTGTATGAAGTGATACCCGCCTATTCACGCAAACCATTCCGCCTCCCTAAACATCTCGACCGGCTTCAACACAGTCTGGATGGAATTCGCCTTAAGAACCCATTCAGCAATGATGACTGGAAGAATTTGCTGGAACAGGTCATCGCCAGGAATGAAGGCGAAGATCAATACCTTTATCTGCACATCACCCGGGGTGTGGCCAAGCGGGATCATGCTTTTCCCGCTAATGTCCCGCCCACCATTTTTATCATGAGCAACCCGCTGCTGCCGCCACCCGCAGCATTGCTGGCCAGCGGCGCATCCGCCATTACCGCCATTGATAATCGCTGGATACGTTGCGACGTCAAAGCCATTTCATTGTTGCCCAATGTATTGCTGCGTCAAATGGCAGTCGACGTGGATGCCATTGAAACCATTCTGATCCGGGATGGTTTCCTGACTGAAGGCGCCGCCAGCAATATATTCGTTGTTAAAGACAAGGTGCTGCTGGCACCCCCCAAGAGTCATCTGATGTTGCCCGGAATCACTTATGACGTGGTGCTTGAACTGGTGGCCGCCCATCAAATCGCACATGAAATCAGAGAAATTTCAGAAACAGAAATACGAACTGCAGATGAGATCTTATTGACCTCGTCCACTAAAGAAATTATGCCTATCACCTGTCTGGATGGCAAACCCGTGGGACATGGAAAACCGGGTGAACTGTTTACTCAGTTACATGCGCTCTATCAGCAGTACAAAGCTACGCACATGCGTGGCCATTTCTCCGATCAAGCCGGCTTGTAAACTATCATCCTGGAATAGTTCTTGCCTTAAAGCAGCCTTCGAATTTCGCGCACATGACAGAGCAGCTTTCTTTAATTGAGTATCCTTGCGATTTTCCAATCAAGATCATGGGAAAAGCGCAGCAGGAGTTTACTCAAATAGCACTGGCTATCGTCAAATACCATGCCCCTGATTTTGATGATGCAACCATGACGGTCAGAGCCAGCAAAAATGGCACTTATTTAAGCATTACCTGCACCATTCGTGCCACCTCCCGATCCCAACTGGACGCGCTTTATCAAGCGCTATCAGATCATCCCATGGTCGCTGTCGTACTGTGATTGATAGTCTCGCCAATCATTCCACACCAGCCCTTGAACGGCCTCATTTTATTGTCAGGAATATGGGCCTGTCAGATTACCAGGCTACCTGGCAAGCCATGAAAGATTTTACCCATGCCCGAACCGCGCAAACCTGTGATGAAATCTGGCTATTACAACACCCGGCTGTTTTTACCCAAGGCATCGCGGGAAAACCTGAGCACCTGTTGCATAGTCATGGCATTGAATTGATTAAAACGGATCGAGGCGGCCAAATTACCTATCATGGGCCAGGACAGATCATCGCTTATTTACTGCTGGATATCCGCCGCTTGAAACTCGGTGTGCGAGAATTGGTCAGAAGCATGGAAAATGCCGTGATAGACTTGCTGCAAGATTATCGTATTAAAGCGGTTGGGCGTATTGAAGCGCCGGGTGTCTATGTCGGCAATGCAAAAATTGCCGCATTGGGTTTAAAAATAAAGAAAAATTTTTGTTACCACGGTATCGCGCTCAATGTGGATATGGATTTAACACCATTTTCCTACATCAATCCATGCGGTTATCAAGGATTGCAAGTCACGCAGACCAAAGACCTGGGTATTACCGATGAGCTGGAAGTTTTAAGCAATCGGCTGGCAGAGAAATTACAAGAAAAACTGATCAAAGGATAATTTACACACCATCATGACCACTGATACTCGTCAAAAAGGCGCTGACAAAACGGCACGCAATCCCATTAAAGTGACTCCGCAATCCCCCGGTGATCTACTGCGCAAGCCTTCCTGGATTCGTGTCCGCTCATCCAGCAGTCAAGGCTTTTATGAAGTCAAACGATTGCTGCGTGAGCATAAACTGCATACTGTCTGCGAAGAAGCCTCCTGCCCCAACATTGGCGAATGCTTTGGCAAAGGCACAGCTACCTTTATGATTCTGGGTGATTTATGCACCCGCCGTTGCCCCTTCTGCGATGTCGCCCATGGCAGGCCTAAACCGCCGGACGCAGATGAACCGCTTCATCTGGCGCAATCCATCGCCGCCATGAAATTGAAATATGTCGTGATTACCAGTGTGGATCGCGATGATTTACGTGATGGCGGCGCACAGCACTTTGCCGACTGCATCCGTGAAATACGCACATATTCGCCCCATACAAAAATAGAAACACTGGTGCCCGATTTCAGGGGCCGGTTGGAAATTGCGCTGGAGAAACTCGCTGCCTGCCCGCCGGATGTTTTAAACCATAATCTTGAAACCGTACCCAGGTTGTACAAGCAATGCCGTCCCGGTGCGGATTATGCGAATTCATTGAAACTCTTGAAAGACTTTAAAGCCGGTTTTCCGCATATCCCTACCAAGTCAGGCTTAATGCTTGGATTAGGTGAGACGGATGAAGAAATTATGGAGGTATTGCGTGATTTGCGCGAGCACCATGTAGAAATGCTGACGATTGGCCAGTATTTACAACCCAGTATCGGCCATCTGCCCGTCATGCGTTATGTCACGCCGGAAGGTTTTAAAATCTTTGAACAAGCAGCGCTTGAAATGGGTTTCAGTCACGCAGCCTGCGGGCCGATGGTCCGCTCCAGTTATCATGCCGACCAACAAGCGCATGAATCCGGCTTGCTATAACGACACTCGTTCTTCTGGAAGTAGCATCGCTATGAATGGATGATCTCAAAATCATGCGTTATTTTTACGGTGTTTTTAAGCATGATAGAGGCCGAACAATATTTCTCTGCAGAAAGATTAATGGCACGCTCCACTTGCTGGGGATTCAAATCATTCCCAGTGATAACGAAATGCAGATGAATATGGGTAAATACCTTGGGGTCTACGGCTGCGCGTTCGGCTTCAATCTTCACCACACAATCGGTAATATCCTGGCGGCTTTTTTTCAGAATCAACACCACATCAAATGTGGTGCAGCCGCCCAATCCCATCAACAGCATCTCCATTGGG
>CAKKRO010000200.1 GCA_919902625.1 Nitrosomonadaceae bacterium | reverse complement strand
CGCATCAACTGGATCGCGTGGGCATCACCCAGGGAACCATTGAATCTGTGCTGGAAAATGGCAATGATGCAATCTTTGGCGCTATCTTCTGGTTTGTGCTGGCTGGTGCGCCCGGTGCTATCGCCTACCGGCTCATCAATACGTTGGATGCCATGTGGGGTTACCGCAACGATCGCTACAACCATTTTGGCTGGGCTGCTGCACGTCTGGATGATGTGCTGAATTTTATCCCTGCACGGCTCACTGCGCTCAGCTATAGCCTGTGCGGCAGTGCGCGCAATGCTTTTGTTTGCTGGCAAACGCAGGGAACACTTTGGAAGAGCCCCAATGCAGGCCCTGTCATGGCCGCTGGCGCAGGCAGCCTGGGTCTTTCTCTGGGCGGCCCGGCCTGCTATCACGGCAAGATGGAATCACGCCCGTTGCTGGGAATCGGGCGTATTCCTGACATTCAGGATATTGATCAGCCGCTGCGGCTGATCCAGCGTTCACTGGTACTCTGGCTAATCGTTATCTGCGCGGGAGAATGGTGCATTGAACACATTAGCGCCTTTTGATCAAAGTGGTTTATTGCCGCATGGTGGACGCCTGCGAACCGTAGCGGCACAGTTTGCCATTCCATTGGAACAGTGGCTGGATCTTTCTACCGGCATCAATCCCAATGGGTGGCCGGTCAAGGCGTTGCCAGCCTCGACGTGGGTGCGATTACCCGAAGAGGAGGATGGTCTGCCTGCCGTTGCCTGCCGGTATTATGGCGCTGATAATCTGTTACCGGTTGCAGGTTCCCAGTCCGCCATTCAGGCATTGCCCCTGTTACGCGTCCCAGCGCGGGTCAGCGTATTGCATCCCGGCTATGCCGAACATGCCCATGCCTGGCAGCGCAATCACCATCGCGTAACGGCCGTCGCTCCTGATCAAATTGAACAGGCGATACCCAGCACCGATGTGCTGGTCATCATCCATCCGAACAATCCCACGGGCGCTGTTTTTCCGGTAGCCACATTGCTTGATTGGCATGCGCAACTGGCCGAACGGGGTGGCTGGCTCATTGTGGATGAGGCTTTTATGGACGCCACACCTGAATTCAGTTTGGCTGCCTATGCAACCCGGCCTGGATTGATCGTGTTGCGTTCCTTGGGGAAATTTTTTGGACTGGCGGGTGCGCGGGTGGGTTTTGTCTGCGCGCAACCAGCGCTTCTTAAACAACTGAATCATCTGCTGGGACCTTGGACGGTCAATACGCCCGCACGCTGGGCAGCCACCCAGGCGCTTCAGGATATCCTGTGGCAAAAAGAAACCCGCCGGAATCTTTTGATTGCCGGCAATCGTCTGAAAACCCTGCTGACACACCATCAGTTGCCCCCTGCAGGGGGTTGTGCCCTTTTTCAATGGGTGATTTCACGCCATGCCGCTGAGCTATACAACGAATTGGCTTCTCAGGGCATTCTGGTTCGTTATCTGAATGATCCACCCAGTTTACGCTTTGGCCTGCCGGCGCATGAACCGGATTGGCAACGGCTGGATCGCGCATTGGCGCCAATCCATCGCAGATTCTCCGGTTACTCACGAAGCACGCCATGAATGCTCAAACACTGATGATCCAGGGCGCCACTTCGGATGCAGGTAAAAGCATGCTGGTGACCGCATTATGCCGTTGGCTGGTGCGGCAGGGGGTGCGTGTTGTCCCTTTTAAACCGCAGAATATGGCGCTCAACAGCGCCGTCAGTGTGGATGGGGGAGAAATCGGCCGGGCACAGGCGGTGCAGGCATTGGCTGCCGGATTGGCACCGCATACCGATATGAATCCGATATTACTCAAACCGAATACCGATCAATGCGCGCAGGTCATCATTCATGGCCACGCAATCGCCGAGATGGATGCCTGCGGCTTCCACGATTACAAGTCCATTGCACTCAAGGCGGTGCTTGAATCGTATACGCGGCTCTCCGGGCAATACGACGCCATTATCGTGGAAGGCGCCGGTTCACCGGCTGAAATCAATTTGCGCGCCAATGATATTGCCAACATGGGTTTTGCAGAAGCTGTCGATTGTCCGGTCATTCTCATTGCCGATATTGACCGGGGCGGTGTGTTCGCTCACCTGGCGGGCACGCTGGCTTTGCTCAGCGAAAGTGAGCAGGCGCGTATTCAGGGTTTCGTCATCAACCGCTTCCGGGGCGACATGGCGTTACTCCAATCAGGATTGGATTGGCTGGAGCAATATACCGGCAAACCTGTGTTGGGCGTCTTACCCTACCTGCAAGGGTTACATCTGGAAGCGGAAGATGCTTTACCGCACAGAACTGATTTTGTCGCACTGGCAGAGCAGAAACATCTTCGGATTATCGTTCCGGCGCTGCCACGTATCAGCAACCATACGGACTTTGACCCGCTGCGTCTGCATCCGCAGGTCCATCTACAATTCGTAGGCCCCGGCGAGCCCATTCCATCGGCTGACCTGATCATTCTACCGGGCTCAAAAAGCGTACGCGCGGATCTGGACTGGCTGCGTCAGAATGGCTGGGAAATCGCTATCCATCGGCATTTACGCTATAGTGGGAAACTCATCGGTATTTGCGGCGGCTTCCAGATGTTGGGAAAATCCATTCATGATCCCGCTGGTCTTGAAGGAGATGCCGGTAGCGCCTCAGGATTTGCTTTCTTTGATATGCAGACGGCTCTGCAACCCGGCAAGTTATTACGCAACACACAGGGAACACTGGCATTTGATGATTCTGCGGTAACCGGCTACGAGATCCATGCCGGTGTCACTACTTATTACGCACATTACCAGCCTGCCATTCACCTGGCGCAGGGTGATGACGGCGCAATGAGCGAGGATGGATTGATATTGGGCACCTATCTGCATGGCATTTTTGAATCGCCTGCCGCTTGCAGTGGGCTATTAGCCTGGGCCGGATTGGATGAACAGGCCATCACACCGGATTATCATGCGATACGCGATGCCGCGATTGATCGATTGGCGGATTGCGTGGATCAATATCTGGATACCGCGCAGTTGTACCGATTACTCAACCTGAAACCAGGCACGCCATGACAAGCGCCAGGACATTGATTCTCGGTGGTGTCCGTTCAGGCAAAAGCCGTCTGGCTGAACGTCTGGCCATAGAAAGCCAGCTTCCGGTCATTTATATTGCAACGGCTACCATTGAAGATGAAGAAATGCGCGAGCGAATTGCATTACACCGCGCGCACCGCCCCGATCATTGGCAAGTCATCGAAGAACCTCTGGCGTTGGCTTCTGTACTGAATCAGCATGCGAATACCGGATATTGCCTATTGGTTGATTGCCTGACACTCTGGCTGACTAATTTACTCATTCACCCGGATGCCTCACGATTTGATAGGGAACGGTCGGCATTCCTCAACACGCTACCGTACCTGACGGGAAAACTCATTCTGGTCAGTAATGAAACAAACATGGGCATCACGCCCATGGGTAAACTGAGTCGCCGTTATTGTGATGAAGCCGGTCAATTGCATCAGGCAGTGGCGCAACAATGTGACCAGGTAGTGCTGACCGTTGCCGGATTGCCATTGATGCTGAAAGGAGAACGTATCTGATGAGCGCAACCAATCTCGATTGGTTAGAAACGCCACTGGCTATCCCTAACCCGGGAGCGGGTCAGTCAGCCCGGACGCACCAAGCTCAACTCACCAAACCACCGGGTTCTCTCGGCCGCCTTGAGGAAATCGCCATTCAACTGGCTGCGCTGCAAAATACACTGCACCCCTGTGTTGACCGGACACACATCACTATATTTGCCAGTGATCACGGTGTTGCAGCGGAAGGCGTTTCCGCATTTCCCCAATCGGTCACGAGCGAAATGATCAGAAATTTTGCCCACGGCGGCGGTGCCATTAACGTGCTGGCGCGTGCATTGGATGCTTCACTGGAAATCATTAATCTGGGAACAGTGCAGGATACACGGTCATTGACTGAGGTGAAACATTATCATTTGGGTCCGGGTACCGCTAATTTTATCCACGAGTCCGCAATGACTGAGGATCAGTTGAGTCAGGCACTTCATGCCGGCCATGAAACCATCGAACGCGCCCGGCAAAATAACAAGCAATTGTTTATCGGCGGCGAAATGGGTATTGGCAATACCACGAGCGCCTCTGCGCTGGCTTGTCTCTTATTGAATGAACGGCCCGAACGGCTGACAGGCGCCGGCACCGGTCTTGATCAGTGCGGTATTGCACATAAAATCAATGTAATTTCAAGAGCTTTACCCTTGCATAGCCCGCACATTGATTCCCCCTTGGATGCATTGTGCCGCGTCGGAGGATTTGAGATAGCCGCTTTGACAGGCGCTTATATTCGTGGCGCGCAATCAGGGTTGCCGATGCTGATTGATGGCTTTATCAGTACCATTGCCGCATTAACGGCCGAGCATATTGCTCCGGGATGCAAGCACTGGTTTATTTATTCTCATCGATCTTCAGAACCCGGTCACGGCGTGATTCTCAAAGCACTCCATGCAGAACCGCTAATTGCTCTGAACATGAGATTAGGCGAAGGCAGCGGCGCTGCGGTTGCACTGAATCTGTTACGCATGGCGTGTCGATTGCATAATGACATGGCGACCTTCTCCGAAGCACAAGTATCCCAGAAAAGTTGATTTCCATTGCGCCATGACAACTTTCATCGATCTGCTCAGACATGGTAAAACCGAAAACAGCCAGCGGTATTGCGGCAGTACCAATCATCCGCTGACGCCGCTTGGCTGGACGCAAATGTGGAATGCTACCGATAAGAAACCACCCCAGTGGCAACAGATTATCACCTCTCCTTTAGGTCGTTGTGCTCATTTTGCGCAGGCATTGGAACAGCGCTATGCCATCCCCGTGACACAAGATGCACGCCTTCAGGAAATACATTTTGGTGGGTGGGAGAATCAATCGGCGGCTGATTTGATGCAAATCGATGCGGATGCCTTATCCCGCTTCTGGCAAAATCCTATCCGTTATCCACCGCCTGACGCTGAGCATTTGCTTGATTTCGAGATTCGCGTACTGGCTGCCTGGCACCACATCATTCAACAATTTAACGATCAAAAAATACTTCTTATCACGCATAGTGGCGTGATAAGAATCATTATCTGCCATATCCAACAGCATCCCATTGAGCGGCTACTGGAATTTGAGGTTCCCCATGCCGGTATGAAACATGTCTGCATAGATCCGGCAAAACATCCTCAAGCAATGCTTATTTCTGATCCGCGAACATGATCAAATCATTTCTTATTGCACTGCAATTCCTGACCCGGCTGCCTGTGCGATTGACGACTCAACACAGCGAAAAAGAACTGGGATATTCCTTGCTATTCTATCCGCTCGCCGGTTTGATCATCGGATCAATACTCATTGCACTGGGCTGTTTACTAAACGGCACACCACCGCTTGTAATGGCAGCATTATTGCTCACTGCCTGGATATTCCTGACCGGCGGATTACATCTGGACGGTCTGGCGGACAGTGCGGATGCCTGGATTGGCGGAATGGGAGATCGAACAAAAACACTGGCGATCATGAAAGATCCGAATTGCGGACCGGCTGGCGTAGCAGCTATCGTATTGATCATACTGCTCAAGTTCGTTACTCTTCATACCTTAGTGACTAGCAACGAATGGATCACCTTGCTGCTGGCGCCTATCCTTGCCAGAACGCTATTGCCGCTTCTGTTTTTAACCACACCGTATGTCAGAAGTAATGGATTGGGCGCATCACTGGCAGCCTATCAACCACGTCGATGGAGTATTCTTACCATCGTTGTAACCTTCGTACTGATATTTCTGTTCACCGGTATCCACTACTTATCATTAACGCTTGCTGCAATCACAATATTCCTGTTCTTGCGCTATCTTATGCTGCAACGCATTGACGGAACAACCGGCGATACGGCGGGTGCGTTGGTGGAAATTACGGAAACAGCCATGTTGCTGACTTCAGCTATCACCTTCAGCAAATTTCTTTAGATCAATGAAATAAAATCAGGAGAATCTGATCGTATTAACGAACATAATCCTCTGGAAACGGCATTTTCGTCTCTTCACGATTCAATAAGCTAATTTGTTGGCTCAGCTTATCAATATCTGCCCAGCCTGATGGATCAATCGATGGAATCCAGCGTGCACGCAAATACCCATATTGATCAATGAGAAATTCCATATGATCAGGATTTGTTCCACGGCCAATGATATCTGGATGACTCAAGGTCCGGCGCAGCAACGCATAACTGCTTGCAATCTCGGATGCACCTTGAGTAACTATCGGGAATGGTAACTCAGCCGCTATTTGTTCCAGCTCATCTGAAACCAGTTCCCTTGATGGCACTGCCAGCAACGCTATGCTTTGCGCATTTAATCGTTCATGAACCTGTTTTAATTGTTCTATTCGTTCCTGGGATTGCGGCCAAGAAAAAATGACCAATAAAACAGTTTTATTCTCACGGTAATCTTGCAATACTCCGCTGCTTCCATCGTGCCCCGCATAGGAAAAAACCGGTGGCTTTACATAAGCTTTATTGGGTATGATTTCTGGCGATAGAATTCTCGCCTGGTAGCCTCTCGATAAGGCATGAATAAAATTGACCAAGTCCCAGCGATCTTCATCCGATAATTTTTCTGCATAGCCAGGCATATCGGTATCAACCATGCCATATGTAATCCAGTTATAGAAATCTCCCGGTGTGTGTTCCACTGTATGGGGCTCTATGAGCAAATCCGGTAATTTTGTTGATAGCGTACGCGACTTGATGCCGTTACCCATTCCCTGCTGACCATGACACTCGACACACTGCTCCGCATATAGCGCTGCGCCATGAGCGACTGAAATTGCATCAAACGGCACAGGCGGTCTACGATAGGTCTCTGGATAGGCTTTGATGGTTAATGGTGGCAAAGCAACTGCCAGGCCCGATACGAAAAGTATCAATGGAATGCTGATTAAGCTTTTCAATCCCCAGTTGAGGAAACGGCCCAGTTTAATAGCCCCTGCGGCAAGCACCAGAATTACCAGGCCAATCCAGACCTGAATTGCAACATTCGGCTTATCCCAGGTTGCAATAATCGAAAATCGGAATGAGAAAGGCCAGTTTTCAATAAGCGCATGTTTCACTGGCGTCGTATTGGTAATTATTGTTGCCAGCAATACTAATCCAAATGCCAGTATCAACTCGATCCGCACCCACTTCCTCAAACCAGCCCTACCGTTATTAACACCGGCAACCTGCTTATTATCAATCAATAAAGGCAACCAGTGTGAGCGCACATATAAGGCAATCAAAAGGACTAACCCCAGCAGAAGTATTTTGGCACTCAGTAACCAACCATACGGTGTAGCGACTAATGCGGCATAATGCCCATCAAATATACGATCACCGACGATAATACCCGTCAGAATAATCAATAGCATCGCAGGCAAAGCTATTGACGAGAAACGCTTTAATGTCTCTATCTCTAACTTGGAAATCTCTTCGTTCTTGTTATTTTGATAAACCAGCAGCAAAAAGGCTGGTAAGGCTCCGAACCATATACCTGCGAGTATCAGATGAAGTGCATAAGGCAGAATCGCTATTACTGAGAATTCTTCTGCTGCGGTATGACTGGCCAACGCGCCGGCAATTAATGGCAGGGTGGCAATGACCGCACATAAAATATACCGCCAGCGAGCTTTGGATGTCCTACGAAGATATATTACTGAAACCAATAGCAGGATGGCCAGCACAGCGCGCCATACCCATATTTGACCCACTCGGGTGTCTTTGACTATGCCTAGCCAGACATCCTGTTGCCACAAGCTACTGGTATCCCCAGTTATCAGCATAATGGTTGTAGTCAGGATGATAAGCAACCCTACCGGAATACTTATCGCTAACCAAGGAAACAAGCGTTCTAACCTTTCAACCCATGCTTCTATATAGGTACGTTTTCCAGTACTTGCAATGGCCAAAAAAACACAACTACCCAACAAAATCAGATTTGCTGCAAGTTGAAACCAACGTGCAATGGCTGCAATGACTTCTATCATCTTTACTGCATTTTGTTTTTTATACTAAAGTCAAAATTTGATTCAATGATATGCCCGTCAACAGACATTACACGATATTGAACTGTATAACGGCCCGGCTCCATTTGCGGCAAATTTAATATAATGGATTTCGGATCATTCAGAACAACTTCCGGTCTGTTCTCAGTCATTGAGTTCTTTTTTGAATCGAGTACTGTAATCGATGCATAAGATCCTTCAACCTGTTCATTAAACCAAAGTTGGATTTGTTTAGGTGGTAAGGAAAGAGAAGCTCTGCGAGGTGGATCGGATTTAACCAAAGCTGCATGAGCCATCACGGAATTTACTTGGAACAACAGTGACAACATCACCAGCAATATACCAAAACAAACTGTCCTTCTTACTATCAATTCTAATGATCGTTTATCTTGCACAGCTTCCCTCTATTCTTGAGCTTTCTTATATTTTACATTATTCGATTGTTTTTATAAGGATGAGTTCAATAAACCTCACTCGTCCTTAATCTTTATTACCCATTCGTTGCTTCAAGCTGCGCCTGAGCTTTCATTTTTACGCTTGCTGCGCATGAAGAAGAAAGCGCCTGCT
>CAKKRO010000199.1 GCA_919902625.1 Nitrosomonadaceae bacterium | reverse complement strand
TGCCGGTTGATGATTCAGCCGCTACAGCCGCCGCAGCTTCTTCACGGTCAATGCCAGGTTGTGGTGTAATCTTGAAACACGCCAGAATATCCGTGTCCAAGGGGGTGTATTCGGGCATCCAGTAGGTTTGCCGGTACTCTTTTACACCTGCGTTATATGTCTTTGCCATAATATTTTCTCCAATTAAATTCCACTCAACTCCAGCCAATAATGCAGACAGAAAAGAGAGGGTGTGGCGTTACAAACATGACTACTCAAATCTATGCAACGCACTATAGCGTTATTTATCTATAAGAACAAATCAATAATTCTGATATTTATGATAAGGTAATGCTTATAACTAACTATTACTGAGCTAATGAATGTTACATCTTACTTTACGGCAATTGAAGGTATTTGAATCGGTTGCCCGGCACTTGAGTTATTCACGTGCTGCTGATGAACTTCACTTAACCCAACCTGCTGTTTCAATGCAAATTAAGCAATTGGAAGACAACATAAGTTTACCGTTATTTGAGCAATTGGGGAAACGGATTTATTTAACGGAAGCAGGGCGTGAGTTATATCTATACAGCCGTTCAATTTCCCAGCAGCTATCCGATCTGGAAGTTGCGATGGATGAATTGAAAGGCATGGAACGCGGGAAGTTGAACATCTCGGTGGTGACAACCGCTAATTACTTTGCGCCTCATCTGTTGGCAAAGTTTTGTCAGCGCTATCGTGGTGTTACCGTCAGTTTAAATGTTTCAAATCGTGAAACAGTATTGAAACAGCTATCCGATAATTTGATTGATCTTGCGATTATGGGACAACCGCCTGAGAATCTCGATATTGATAGTGAATCTTTTATGGAAAATCCGTTAGTGGTGATAGCGCCGCCTGATCATCCATTGTGTAAAGCGCATAATATTCCGGTTAAACAATTGGAAAAAGAGATCTTTCTGGTGCGTGAATCAGGCTCTGGAACGCGTGGCGCCATGGAGCGCTTTTTTGCGGAACATAAAATCAAAATCAATAAAGGCATGGAAACAGATACCACCGAAGCCATTAAGCAGGCAGTGCAGGCGGGTATGGGCCTGGGTATCATGTCACAACATACCGCAGAATTGGAGCTTGAAACGAACCGTTTAAAAGTGCTGGATGTGCAGGGATTTCCCATTATCCGCTATTGGCATGTGGTGAATCGCAAGAATAAACGCCTGTCGGGTGTTGCGAATGCTTTCAGGGAATTTTTATTAAAAGAAGCTGCGAAATTGATGCTTGAATCAAAAATTAGTTAGATTGTGATTTAAATCATATCTATTTTTAGGTATAGTGCCATACAATAAGTAGGAGGAATCTTACATTACAAATAACTATCATAATTATTAATGACTAATTCCAATCAGTCCGATCAGCATGCTTTAAATACCGGAAAAACAACGGATATGAAAGTTGGTTTTGCCTGCAGCTTATGCGCGATGATTATTTTACTGATAGATTTAAGCATACCGCTGGGTATAGCCGGTGGTGTTCTCTATATTGTTATCGTGTTGTGTTCGTTAAAATCTCCTGAAAAACGTTTTACCATTATGATTGCTGCGATGTGTACGTTATTTGTGGGAATTGGTTATATTGGATCACCGCCGGCACCGGAGAATGTCCCCGCCTATCAGGTTATGGCAAACCGCTTCTTGGCGATATTTGTGATTTGGATCACAGCGATACTAGCCTTGATACAGCGAGATAAAACAAATGAATTACATCAGGAACGATTGAAGAATCTACAATCGGCCAAAGAAGCTGAAATTCAGAGAGAAAAATTGAACGTCTTAAAAGCAACCATGCGAACAGTGCAGGATATTACGGGTAATTTTTTAAATGGCATGCAGCTCATCAAGCTTGAGATTGACAAAAACAAAACACTGTCAGAAGAAACAGTGAATAAACTTGATGAGCTTATACAGGATACCTCTCAGAGAATTAATAAATTAGGTAATCTCGAAGAGATCCGTGAGAAAAGAATGGCGGGTGGCGCAATAGGTATTGATTATGAGCAAAAAGCTGAGGATGAATAAATAATTCTGTATTTCTAGGGGTCTGCCGGACTTAAGGTTGATCTACTGCACAAATGGGAGAAACGGTACCTATTACCCTGATTTTTCGCTGCATAGAATGGCTATGTGCCTCAAATCCGGTCAATCTGTCCCCGTTTTCCCACTTTGCCCGCTACAATCACTTAAGTCCGGCGGCTCCTAGGTGATAAATCTACTTTCTCTCCATTTAAGAAATTTATTGTATCTCTGCACTTTTTAAACTGAAATTCAGAGTACCGGGAATTTGAATTAGTATCGCTCGGTAAGTTGTTCCTTGGAAATTAACGTACGGAATGGTTAACAAACCCGTGGCTAAGTCAAATGTGGTTATATTAATCGCTGTTTGGCTTGTTGGCTCATAATGATCGACTACGAACATATTCTTGTCTGCATCAAATCTGAGAGTTGCTGATAACATATCAGTTACCACTGAGACAAAAGGTAATATCAAATAATTGGATGCAAAGGATGCATATCCTGCATTACCGCCAGAGGTACCATCAATATCAGTGCTGATAATGCGACCAGCGCCTGGATTAGCGCCGATAAAAGAATCTTGTTTTAATATGATTGAGCCTCTAGTAAGTGAAGTGAGTGGAATGGTAGCGATACTCCCGTCTGTAACGGCATAGAGAAGTAAATCACGGTTTGGGTCAATTACAAAATGGCGCGCCCCTCCTGGATTTGCCCCGTATTGCTCTCCAAATGAGATCCTGCGTCCTGTATGGGTCAAACTGTCAGGATTAAATTCCCGGAATGATCCATCTGTTGCAGCATACCAAATGTTACCGGTACGGACATCACTGGCGAGATGGCGAAGAATTCCAACATTTCCATCGGTAAAAAATGATGCTGGGATCGCTTCGATATCAGCCAGAGTATCTAGCCTAAACCTTTGAATGGCGCCGCTGGTTGTAGTAACCAATAAATGACGGCGTGAATAATCGATATATAAATGCCGGGCTCCACCAACAATTGCGCCAGTAATTCTGTTGCTGGGGATAGAGGGCCCTTCAGCCAGTGTAGTGGTATGGAAAGAATAAATAGAATTATCTGTAGCTGTATACCAAAGCAGGCGGGTGACCGGATCAATCGCAATTTCGCGCGAAGCACCAACGATTGCGCCTTTAAAATTTGCTGAAGATATAGAGGTTGCTTCAATACCGGTTGCGATATTAACACCTCTAACCGTGCCATCGGTTGCGGAATAATAAAGGATATCTCCGGCCAACACTTTGTTACTGAGAATAAAAAACAAAAAGATTGTCAGAAATGATTTTTTTATCATCATGCGCTCCTTCAAAGGGTTTGAAAATACTCTTTACAGATTAACGATAGCATTAATTAATTTTTTTTGATATTACTAATCAGTATGGTTTCTCTCGCAGAATATAAGCGGAGGTTAATTGATTGAATATTTTTATGGAGATTTGTGATGTCAGGGCAGGGATCTGGTGGAAATGTACTCGCAGCGATTTGCAGTTTCTTTATTCCGGGGCTGGGGCAACTGGTGCAAGGTCGGATATTATCGGCACTTTTATTTTTTGTTGTCGTGGGTACTGGTTATTTTTTTGCGGTGTTAATCATTCCTGCTGTAATAGGAGGCTTGATTCATTTGTGGTCGATCATTGATGCGGCACGTTATGCCGGGCCTGTTTAAATCATTTTGCAATCGGCAGTAAAGGTTTTGCCAATCCGTCAACTTGTGATGTGTTGCTGCCATGACTGGACGGCTGCTTCGAATACAGCTATTGGGATTTGCTCAACTTTGCCAAGTTCTTCCGCAAAATCTTCTTCAATTTCGGCAAAATCCGGAAATAATCGCAGGCAGTATGCATTGCCAATGCGTTCCCACTCAGGAATCTGCCTGGAGCGTACAGCATTTATTTTCTCTAATAGTTCCATGGTCCCCTCAGGGCTTTTTTGTATATCAATCGTCAGGTAGGCGATAATTAAACGATGTGCGGATTCAGTGGATTGATATCCCGTCCAGGTAAAATGGTTCTCGCTCATTCAAAAATCGGGAAGGCCGTGTTGATTTTACCTTTTTTAGGCGGTGCAAAACCGATGGTAAAAAACTTGTCATCTTTACTGCAATAGAGGAATTTTTCTTCTTGGTCGTTTTCAGGCTTATTTTGACCGCATTGAATCCAGCCGGGAGAATCTGATGGGCATTTTCCCTCAGAGTTTGCAGTGGCATGACGGATTGAGTTCAAAACTTGAGTGACAGTGCAGTGATCTGGAAACATCGAAGAGAATTTGTTTTTATCGGGATGATGCCGATATGACCACCGGCCCGTATAAATCCCTGCCGCATTGGGTTTGCTCTGAATGGTGAATTGCGCGATGGCGGAAGGATTGATGCCACCAGGTCGTGAATGAAAACCTTTGGGCCGGTCTTGGCTCCATTCGCCACAAAAAATATGCTGTTGATTGACTTGTAACCCGTTACTCAGTGTTATCCAATGCGGCAATGTATTGCAATCAATCCGGGCGGATACCGAAAGCGGTATGAGCATGAGCGGACATACGGCTATGATCAATAGGCATTTGATTCTCAGGTGATTCATATTGCTTCCTTTTGGCCGGTAATTTGAAGATAAAGAATTGCTTTAACCCGTTATCAGATAAAATTCGGCTATTGGTTCGATCGCTGCATCATATATCTCATTTAATTTTTATTCCATGTCATCATCTAAACAAACCTCACAAAAAGTTGGCTTTATTTCACTGGGTTGCCCGAAAGCACTGGTGGATTCCGAACAAATCCTGACGCAATTACGTGCGGAAGGTTATGAAATATCGCCTTCGTATGAAGATGCCGATCTGGTTGTCGTCAATACCTGCGGATTTATTGACAGTGCGGTTGAGGAATCACTGGATGCGATCGGTGAAGCTTTGGCCGAGAATGGCAAAGTGATTGTTACCGGATGTCTGGGTGCTAAAGAGGATGGGGATGTGGTTAAAAAAGCGCATCCGCAGGTATTGGCTGTGACAGGGCCGCATGCGCTGCCGGAAGTGATGTCTGCCATCCATACGCACTTGCCGCAACCGCATGACCCCTATACCAGTTTGATTCCACCCCAAGGGATTCGCTTAACACCCAAACATTATGCCTATGTAAAGATTTCTGAGGGCTGCAATCACCGCTGCACATTTTGTATTATTCCTTCCATGCGCGGTGATCTGGTGAGCCGTCCGATTCACCAGGTGATGCAGGAAGCGGAGCATCTGGTTAATGCCGGTGTTAAGGAATTATTGATTATTTCGCAAGATACCAGCGCCTATGGCGTTGATGTGAAATACCGGATGGGTTTCTGGCAGGGTCGGCCGATTAAAACCCGCCTCACTGAACTTGCGCGAGCATTAAGTTCATTAGGGGTCTGGGTGCGTTTGCATTATGTTTATCCTTATCCACATGTGGACGAAGTGATTCCGCTGATGGCGGAGGGAAAAATACTGCCTTATCTGGATGTGCCGTTTCAGCATGCAAATCCGCGCATTCTGAAGGCAATGAGACGTCCGGCGAATGCTGAAAATAATTTAATGCGCATCCAGCAATGGCGTCAAATCTGTCCCGATATCACATTGCGCAGTACTTTCATTGTGGGTTTCCCAGGTGAAACAGAAGAGGAGTTTGAAGAATTATTGGCCTTCCTGCAGGAAGCGCAACTGGATCGTGTAGGGTGTTTTACCTATTCACCGGTGGAGGGGGCAACAGCCAATCGGCTACCTGATCCTGTGCCGGAAGAAATCAAGCAGGATCGCCGCGCTCGCTTTATGCAATTGCAGGAGGGAATCAGCCGTCAATGTTTGGCTACGAAAGTAGGCCGAAGAATGACCGTCATGATCGACGAAATGGCTGAAGATCAGGTGATTGCAAGAAGCAGCGCTGATGCACCGGAAATTGATGGATTGGTCTACTTGGAAAAAAACAATCATGGTCAGCCCGGAGATTTCATTGAAGTTGAGATAACGGACTCAGATGCACATGATTTGTTCGCTACCATGATTAAACGGTAGGTACAATTCACTTTTCGCATAATCTTTCATGTACTGCCATGCAACGTCGTTGGGATATTTTTTGCACGGTTATCGATAATTTTGGTGATATCGGCGTCTGTTGGCGTCTGGCAAGGCAATTGGCACATGAGCATCACCAAACAGTGCGGTTGTGGGTTGATGACTTGGCCAGTTTTGCTCATATAGCACCGGCTGTTAATTCCGGTATTCATCAGCAAGTCGTGCAGGGCGTTGAAATCTGCCAATGGCAGCGGGTGTTTGCGCAAGTTGAGCCTGCAGAGGTGGTGATTGAAGCGTTTGCTTGCGAGTTGCCTGATGTTTATGTGACGGCGATGTCGCAGAAAATGCGGCATCCTGTTTGGATTAATCTGGAATATCTCAGTGCAGAGTCTTGGGTGACTCAATGTCATGGCCTGCCTTCACCGCATCCGCGCATTCCTTTAACCAAAACATTCTTTTTCCCAGGTTTTGTGCAAGGTACGGGAGGATTATTACGTGAAAAAGATTTAATAGCTCAAAGAGATAATTTTGACACGGAAGCAGAACATGCATTCTTGCGACGTAAGGGCTTGCCTGAGCGAAAATCAGGTGAAATACGCATTTCATTGTTTTGTTATGACAGTGCGCCTGTGAAGGAATTGATCAAGGTATGGGCGGAATCTTCAACACCTGTCGTATTAATCGTTCTTCAAAGAACGGTGGCTGAAAGCATAGCAGCTATGTTATTAAATAAGGCATCATCACAAACCGGGCAACTCATCCAACACGGGCAACTGACGGTTCAGATCATTCCGTTTATGGAACAAACAGATTATGATCGGCTATTGTGGAGCTGTGATTTTAACTTTGTACGGGGCGAAGATTCCTTTGTGCGGGCTCAGTGGGCGGTTAATCCCTTCGTCTGGAATATTTACCCCCAGACTGAAGGCGCACACTGGAAAAAGCTGGATGCGTTTCTTGATTTATATACCCGCAATATGCCGCCGGGAATGGCAACGGCTGTCCGTGAAATGTGGGACTGCTGGAATGGCAGGTGTGCATTGGATAGTGCCATCTGGGTGAACTTCTTACATTTTTATGAGTTACTGAAACAACATAATAAAAACTGGGTCAGTCAATTGCTGGAACAAGATGATCTGGCATCCAGTCTGGTGCAGTTTGCTGGAAATCGGCTATAATTTAAGGTTCATGAATGAACTGTTTGTCTGAGTAAACAGCATTTAATCTGCTTATAACTTAAACTTTGGAATTGAAATATGAAAACCGCAATGGAACTACGCCCGGGTAATGTCGTGATGGTTGGTGTTGACCCCATGGTTGTGCAACGTGCTGAATTTACTAAATCTGGTCGTAATGCATCGGTGGTTAAGATGAAGCTGAAGAACCTGTTTTCCAGCACCACAATGGAAACAGTCTATAAAGCTGACGAGAAATTTGATTTGGTTGTGCTGGACCGGAAAGAATGTACATACAGCTATTTTGCTGACCCGCTCTATGTTTTTATGGATGCCGACTATAACCAGATTGAAGTGGAAGCTGACAATATGCCGGATGTTCTGAATTATCTGATTGACGGTATGGAAGATGTTTGTCAGGTGACTTTTTATGAAGGCAAGGCCATTTCCGTTGAATTACCCAACACGATTGTGCGTGAAGTTGAATACACTGAGCCGGCAGTCAGAGGGGATACCACCGGTAAAATCATGAAGCCGGCACGGCTTGTGGGAACAGGGTTTGAGATTCCGGTCGCTGCCTTTGTGGAAATAGGCGACAAGATTGAAATCGATCCTCATGCCAATGAATTCAGAAAGCGTGTTTGATGAATGTTGATGATCATTCATTTGATCATCCTTGTTCTTTTTTATTTGAAGTTAATGTTGATTAATGCATAGACAAAAAAGTGCAGTGAATAGAGTTTCTCACTCAGAACTGGACAGGTTGTTACGCTCTGGCGTTGCTGATAACATTTGTACGAGTGAATATCGAGATAGTTAGCTTCCCTTGATCATTTCACTTTTTGTCTGCTATTGAAAGAAACTGAATTTCGTTTTAACCATTGCCGTGATAACTTCTATGGAACAATACTCGGATTCATTCCTACATTTAAACTCACTGTAACTTCCAGTACCTCGCTGCTTTCAGTAATATTCTGATTTGGCATAGCTCTCAAAACGTGTATATTCGCCCAGGAAAGTTAAATCGATCTTGCCGATCGGGCCATTTCTCTGTTTGCCAATTATAATTTCTGCAATACCTTTATCGGGCGAATCCGGGTTGTAAACCTCATCCCTATAAATAAAAAGAATAACATCGGCATCTTGCTCTATCGCGCCTGATTCTCGCAAATCCGACATAACTGGGCGTTTATTGGGGCGTTGCTCAAGACTCCGGTTAAGTTGCGATAATGCGATAACCGGTACTCTAAGTTCTTTGGCCAATCCTTTTAAAGCCCGCGATATTTCTGAAATCTCAGTAGCACGATTTTCTCCCTGACTGCTGGAGGACATTAACTGCAAATAATCCACCACAATTAGTCCCAATTCACCATATTGACGATATAACCGCCTTGCTCGTGCTCTAAGTTCCAATGCATTAAGTGCTGCGCTTTCATCAATAAAAATGGGGGCTTCATTAAGTTTACCTAATGCATGGGTCAGCTTAGGCCAATCTGCATCTTCCAAACGCCCCGTACGGACTTTATGTTGGTCTAACTTTCCTACCGATCCCAGCATTCGCATGGCAAGCTGCGTTCCGCCCATCTCCATACTGAATACAGCGACAGGTTTATTTAATTCCAATGCAACATGTTCTGCAATATTGAGTGAGAAGGCTGTTTTACCCATTGATGGCCGACCTGCAACAATGATCAAATCTCCAGGTTGAAATCCGGAAGTTTTTTGATCAAGATCGTGAAAACCTGAAGCAATGCCCGTTATATTGCTTGGGTTATCTTGATTGTAAAGTAACTCTATCCTTTCAACCACTTGCTTTAGGAGGGGTTGAATATCTACGAAACCTTCTTTACCTCGAGCCCCTTCCTCTGCAATTTCAAAAACTTTTGCTTCCGCTTCATCTAATAAATTTGCAGCGGAGCGTCCAGCCGGGTTATAGGCAGAGTCGGTTATCTGGACTCCAACCTGGGCCAAGTTACGCATGATTGAGCGCTCACGAACAATTTCAGCATAACGCTTTATATTAGCGGCAGATGGTGTATTTTGTACAATCTCGCCAATATAGGCCAGTCCGCCTATATTCTGAAGTTCCGCTGATATTTCCAGAGATTCAGCAACAGTAACCACATCGGCAGGTTTGTTGTGTTCTATCAGCTTGCAAATATGATGGTATATCAGACGATGATCCTGCCGATAAAAATCACTATCAGTAATAATATCTGCAACTTTCTCCCAGGCGTTATTATCCAGCATTAATCCGCCCAGGACAGATTGCTCGCTTTCAATCGAATGGGGTGGCGTTTTATAGAAATCTACAGATTGATCTTGGTTGATACTAACAGGTGATTGCGCCATGGGTATCCATATAGAAACACGATTGAGCGGTACTTAATTCTATCATTGCTGAATACCAAATGAAAAAAGGACTATCTTGAATAGTCCTTTTAATAGGAAATGAATCTTAAAGTATGCTATCAAAGCATCGCTTCACCTAATACAGAAACGGTGATATGTGCGGATACATCACTATGCAATGCGATGGTTAGCGGGTAATCGCCAACTTGTTTTAATTGGCCATGAGGCATACGAATCATTGATCTTTCAACTGAGAAACCTTGTTCTGTGAGTGCCTCGGCGATATTCGCATTGGTAACCGAACCAAATAGTTTTCCATCACTGCCTGTTTTCTGAGTGATTTGTACTAACAATCCATCTAATTTGGCAGCGATGGCTTGAGCAGCGGCTAAAGCAGCAGCCTGGATTTTTTCAAGCTCGGCACGTTTTGCCTGAAACTCTGCAATAGCCTGTTCTGTCGCGCGTTTTGCTTTCCCCTGCGGGATCAGATAATTACGTGCAAAACCGCTCTTGACATTAACAATATCCCCCAACTGCCCTAGATTAGTAATTTTTTCCATTAAAATAATTTGCATGTCATTACTCCTCAGTGCCGGTCAGTATAAGGTAATAATGCCAGAAAACGGGCGCGCTCCACAGCCGTGCCGAGCTGGCGTTGATAAAAAGCCCTTGTGCCGGTAATGCGGGCTGGAATTATCTTGCCATTCTCACTGACAAAGTCTTTCAGGATTTCAATATCTTTATAATCAACCTGTTTTATGCCTTCCGCAGTAAACCGGCAAAACTTTTTGCGCTTAAATAAGGGGCGGTTAGCTTTTTTCTCTTTTTCTTTTTCTTTACTGTCTTTGCGTCTTGTAAAACGTGCCATTTTAATTCCTATTTACTGATTAAATAAGTACAACATGATGTGCATGTAATACCAGTTGTTGATTCAAATGACTTTTTCTATTAAGAAATCCTGTCAGTTTAACCGTGCTGTTAATCTTAATTTCGGCCACAGTCAGAGCCATTTGCCCAAGTGCCACTGCAAGAATTTCAAACATTATTTGCCGGGCTACGCCAGCTTCTATTGGGCGTGATGCATGATTGATTGTAAACTCAATAACAGCAACGCCGGCAGGTGTGTAGCGTAAAACGCCTAATTTAATAATTTTTCCACAAATAATTGTCTGATTGCAATCCAATTGTTATGAAGTCTATACAGCAGGGACAACGGGTTCATCTGCAATATCATCCGACTCCGGGTCTTCAGCGACCACATCTGAGATGTGAGAGCCTGCAGAACTGGCTCTCTCTTCCTGGCGCATCATGGGTGATGGCTCTGTTACAGGGCCATCTGTTCTAATGGTCAGATGCCGAAGAATAGCGTCACTGAATTTAAACGAATGATCTAAATCATCCAATGCTTCTTGATTGCATTCAATATTCATTAACACATAGTGCGCTTTATGAACTTTCTGAATCAGATAGGCAAGTTGGCGGCGACCCCAATCTTCTATTCGATGAATTTTGCCATTTTTTGCGGTTACAATGCCACGATAACGTTCGATCATTGCAGGCACTTGTTCACTTTGATCAGGATGAACAATAAATACTATTTCATAATGGCGCATACATTCCTTATGGGTAAAGTCTCCCGCATGTGGTGAGACAAGGTTTTAAAGCCCCTTATTTTACTGAATTAATAGAGCAATATCAAATAATGTTCTGACGGCGAAATATTGGGTTAGGAGTTTTTGATCGGTTATTGAGTTTATTGTTATATAAGCTGTTTATGTTATACCCATTGACCCTAAATGATGAAGCAACACTCATGTCGATTGAACTGGTAAAATTTGGTTGTTTATTCCATTGATTCATCAATCAATATAATGCTCTCTATAAATCTATTTAATAATATACTTTGTAAACAAAGAGTTAACAACTATGCTGCTAATGATTGATAACTACGATTCTTTCACATACAACTTAGTGCAATATTTTTCTGAATTGGGTGAAAAGGTTGTTGTATTCCGAAATGATGAAATAACTCTGGATAAAATCTCACAACTCAAGCCTGAACGAATAGTGATTTCTCCAGGGCCGTGTACACCCAATGAAGCAGGAGTGTCGCTCTCAGTAATCAGTCAATTTAGTCAAAATATTCCCGTTTTAGGTGTTTGTCTGGGGCACCAAAGCATTGGGCAGGCATTTGGTGGTCGAGTCATTCATGCAAAAAGGCTGATGCATGGTAAAACATCTCCCATTTTTCATCATAATGCAGGTGTTTTCCGGGGTTTACCCAGTCCTTTTATTGCAACCCGTTATCATTCACTGGTTGTTGAACGTTCGACGCTGCCTGATTGTCTTGAAATTACGGCCTGGACCGAAGATGATGAAATTATGGGTATACGTCATAAAACTCTCGCGATTGAAGGTATTCAATTTCACCCTGAATCTATACTGAGTGAGCATGGACATAAAATGCTCGAGAATTTTCTTAACCGATAAATAGATTAGGTTGAATAAAGGTAATTTAATGACTCCACAAGAAGTTCTGCACCGCATAATCACCCATCAAGAAATCATGCATGATGAAATGGTTTCTCTGATGCGGCAAATCATGCAAGGTGAGATTTCACCCGTTCTAATAGCTGCGATCATTACCGGCCTTCGGGTCAAAAAAGAAACTATTGGGGAAATAGCTGCGGCTGCTCAGGTCATGCGTGAATTTGCAACTAAAGTTGATGTTTCTGATAACGCTCATCTGGTCGATACCTGTGGCACAGGTGGGGATTCTGCGCACACGTTCAACATTTCCACTGCATCAGCATTTGTTGCAGCCGCCGCAGGAGCTCGCGTGGCCAAGCATGGCGGGAGATCGGTTTCAAGTAAATCGGGGAGCGCTGATGTACTTGAAGCATTAGGCGTTAATTTAAATCAAACACCGCAGCAGGTTGCTCAGAGTATCAGTGAAATTGGTGTTGGGTTTATGTTTGCCCCAAACTATCACGCCGCAATGAAGCATGCCGCTCCGGTACGGCGTGAATTAGGCATTAAAACATTATTTAACATTTTGGGGCCATTAACCAATCCTGCTGGCGCCAAAAGACAAGTGCTGGGGGTATTCAACGATGATCTGGTTAAAACTCTGGCACATGTGTTGCATCGGCTGGGCAGTCAACATGTATTGATTGTCAATGGAAAAGATGGACTGGATGAAATCACAATAACGGGTGAAACAAACGTGGGTGAGCTGAGAAATGGCGAAGTAAAAACTTACGCCATCAGACCGGAAGATTTTAATTTAAAAACATCCTCTATTGAAGCCATCCAAGTGATTGATGGGGAACACGCCAAATTGATGCTGCTCTCGGTACTGAAGAATGTTGCCGGGCCAGCGCGCGATATCGTTTTGATGAATGCAGGGGCTGCTATTTATGTGGCTGGTATAGTTGATACTCTCGATCAGGGGATAAAAGCAGCGCATCAAGTCATCGAAAGTGGTGCCGCATTAAAGAAACTTCATGAATTAGTGGAATTTACTCACAAAAACCCCATTTCATAACACAATGTCCGATATTCTAAAAAAAATTCTTGCAGTAAAGAAACAAGAAATTGTTGCTGCTAAAGCATTAAAACCCTATTCACTGTTACTGCAAGAAGCAAAATCAGCATTGCCACCGCGTGATTTTGTTGCTGCAATTCGGAACAAAATAAATGCAGGACAATCCGCTGTGATTGCAGAGATTAAGCAGGCCAGCCCCAGTAAAGGAATATTACGCGGACATTCATCGGCTGACGGTACTCAATCGCTTGAGTTCTTGCCTGCTGAGATTGCTAAAACTTATGCACTGCATGGCGCAGCTTGCCTATCGGTGTTAACGGATCAACAGTTTTTTATGGGCAGTCCTGAATATTTGCAACAAGCGCGTGCAGCATGCCTACTTCCGGTTTTGCGCAAGGATTTTATTCTTGATGATTATCAAATTGTTGAAGCACGTGCAATGAATGCCGATTGCATTTTGCTGATAGTCAGTGCGTTTTTATTAAAACATGATGATTATTCGGGTACTTCCATCAATGAATCTTTAACCCGGATGCAGAAGCTTGAAGAGTTGGCTAATACACTTGGAATGGCTGTTCTGGTAGAGGTGCATAATGCAATTGAACTGGAAATGGCGCTTCAACTGATTACACCATTAATAGGTATCAATAACCGTAACTTACAGACTTTTGAAACATCTTTAAATACAACCCTTGAATTGTTGAATCAAATCCCATCTCACAGAATTGTGGTTACAGAAAGTGGCATACACAGTCCTGTTGATGTTGCCCTGATGCGTAATAATCAAATTAACGCATTTCTTGTGGGCGAAGCTTTTATGCGCGCTGAAGATCCCGGTGTGGAGTTGGAACGATTATTTTCTTAACCTGTTGTTCTATAATCATTAATCAATAACTCCTGTAAAATAAATAACTATCACGAATTAAGTGGCTAAGAGTAAATAGCTTATTGTTTCCTAAAGATTTATGAAGAAATGTCGTAAAAAAATAAATACGATATTTCAAATCGGGAGTTCAGTATGCCACAGCAGAAACAAAGAAAATTATCAGAGTGGGTAAATTTTCTTACATCAGCAGAAATCCCTGTTTTAAAACAAACCGCACGTAATCTTGCAATCCTGGAGCAGGATGAACAGCATTTGAATGCGCGTAGCATTGCTCATGTTGTGAAATATGATCCTTTAATGACGGTAAAGCTACTACGGTATTTGCAGCAACATAAACATCGTTGCCAAGAGCATGATGTCGTGGAGGTCGAGCAAATAATAATGCTGCTTGGACTTGAAACTACCTTGCATAAGGTATCTGCAAAACCATTGGTTGAAGAAATCCTGGGACGTGACAATATGAGTGCCCTGGTTTATTTGCTAAGAGTCACGCATCGCGCAAACCTCGCTTCTTCCTATGCTTTTGATTGGGCAATTCGTTTGCATGATTTACATTTTGAAGAGATTCGTATTGCTGCGTTATTACATGATATCACAGAAATACTCATGTGGTGTTTTTCTCCTAATGAAATGTTAAAAATTAGAAACTTACAAAAGTTGGATAAATCATTACGCAGTACTGCGGCACAAGAGAGTATTCTCGGTTTCTCGCTGCATCAATTGCAACTGGAACTTGCCATTAAGTGGAAATTACCTGAGTTATTAATTACTCTTATGGATGATAATTGTTCAAAATTAAAACGCGTACGCAATGTTGCGCTTGCTGTAAATTTAGCCAGACATTCTGCCAATGGTTGGGACGATGCTTCTTTACCTGACGATTATGAAGAGATAGCCAAACTTTTACATTTGCAGGTATGGGAAATCGTGACTCTGGTTGGTGCTAATAAACAACCTGAAAGTCAAATAAACAATGAATATTGTTGATATTCAGCCGCATATGGAATTTTGTATTTCATACAAAACCAAGAGTTAGATTTATAGATAATTTATTCTTGCTGTTGATTCAATATAAGATCTTTGTTTTCTTAATATCTCGCCATCAGTAATTTACTATATGGTTGTTATTGAATCAGTATTTCTAACATGCAAATACCCCACGCGGAATCAGAATAAAGTTTCTTTCTAAGAAACAATCTCTTAGAGCAATATCGTGTGTGTTCCATTTTCAAAATAGCATGTGATCCAGCACCTCTTCAGCAAGATAATGACTGTGAGAAGATATCGGGAGTCGTATAATTGGTTCAAATTATAGTGCTATACTCACAAACCTATTGTCAGTCTGAAGAAATCATTGGCCCAATACATAATTTCTAGCGTAGATCGGTAACGCCTAACCCGAAATATAATGTTGATATCTGCTGTAATTACATCAATCAATCATGTTTTATGCCACGAAAGATGGGCATGTAAACGGCTGCAATCTTATACTGACATGACAGTTTGTGTTCAGATACCCCCCATAATTAATTTCAAAATACTTATTGATGCAAAAGGTGAGGTAAAACAAGCTGATGATGATATCTGTGTAGATACGACTGTTACCCTATCTCCGCTTATCTTGTCCAGACTGCTTACTCAAGACAGAACCGCATTCAAGCTAATAAAAACCACCGGTAATCAATCTTTTGCTGACGATTTGATCGACATTAGCAAACATATAAATTTTGGGTTGATCATTGAACATAATTTGAGTAAAACAATTGGTGATATACACGCACATCGCATAACAAAAGCAGGTGAGCATATGATGCACTGGCAAATAGAAAACTTCAATCGCATGTCGCAAGCTTTGGTCGAATACTGGACGGAAGAAGATATATTTTTAACAAAATCTGTTTCCATCAATAAGTTTATTCATGAAGTAAAAGACCTGCAGCTAAATACCGAACAACTGGAGCAGCGGTTAAATAGATTAATCCGGCAGGGTGCCTTAACTAACGAATAATCAAAAGATATACTTCCTCCTTTAAATAATAAACAAATACTTATCGGATCATGAGTATAAATAAACGAATAATATTTAACTGATTCTTTAAGTTCTTTTGCTAGCCAAACAAATTTGAATAATTAATGCGCCTACTTCGCCTTTTAAAAATACAATCTGTTGCTTTCCGATTTGGATTAGATGAATTTGT
>CAKKRO010000198.1:2296-3484 GCA_919902625.1 Nitrosomonadaceae bacterium | reverse complement strand
TTGACATCGTCGCCGTCAAGTAAGGGTGTTCTTTGAAATAAGGGTCGTGACATAGTGTAATTTCTAACGGATTATTCGGTTTTTTGACCGGTATTATAACGCCTCAATCTTTTCAGATCATACCCAATCTGGGATAAAAGCCATTTGCTGTTGGATAGACAATGTTCAAAACATGGATGAGCATCTTAAAATAGATACATTCTTAATTCAAAGAAGCTATGTTGGCGGTGTACCTGCGTAAGGATTTTGATTATCTGACGACTTATACCAGTAATCAGTAGCGCCTTATGAAAATTTTAGTTTTATGATCTGCTATAAAAAGGAAGAAAATGGTAGAAGCCACTCTGGTTCTGGTGTGTAAGCGGCCCGCCCCCGGTATCGGTAAACAAAGGCTGGCAGTGAATCTGGGCGTAGAGGTGGCGCAGCAGATTGCCACTGCATTACTGGCTTGTGCGCTGGAGGATGCCTGTGATTGGCCTGGTGCGGTGGTGATCGCTCCCGCCAATGCGGAGGATGTGGAATGGGCGCGGGCCTTGTCAATCCAGGTTGCTTCGCCCGTGCTGATTGTGCCGCAAGTATCCGGTAATCTGGGGCAACGGCTGAATGCGCTGGATCAGACATTGCGCGCTCAAGGGATGGAACAACTGGTATTCATTGGCAGCGATGCCCCAGGATTGGATGCGGCAGACTACGCGGCCGCCCGTGCAACGTTGCGGTATGCGGATGTGGTGCTGATTCCGGCGCTGGATGGAGGGGTCGTATTGATGGCCAGCCGTTGCGCATGGCCGGATTTATCGGCTTTGCCGTGGAGCAGTTGCCAATTGGGCGCCGCTCTGATGGATATTTGCCGCGTTGCGGGGCAATCGGTGAAAACACAGGGGAGGGGTTATGATGTGGATGAGGTGGATGATATTGTAAGATTGGCCGGTTTGCTGAAACAGGATCAACGGCCGGCACGTCGTGCGCTGCTTGCGCTTGTAAAAAGTATTATTCCCGCCATGAGCATTATGAATGCTTAAATTCAGCGTTATTATTCCCTGCTATCACGATGAGGAAAAATTGGTTGCTTTGCTGGATCAATTGCAAGCATTGCTGCACAGGCCGTGGGAAATTATCGTGGTGGACGGTGCCGGTAATGCACGCTGTGCAGAAATCTGTGCGCAATCTCAGGTGCGCCGGCTGGTATGT
>CAKKRO010000198.1:0-2196 GCA_919902625.1 Nitrosomonadaceae bacterium | reverse complement strand
AGGGAAGTTTGTGCCGTTAGCCGCGCCCATTTTTGTTGATTCGCGTCGTTGGCAGCGTGATGGCTGGTGGCGGCGTACCTGGCATAACCGGCAACTGGCTTTGAACTTTATGCGGGGTGTCGCACCCCAAGAATTAGCTTCACGTTATCATTCTAAAAATGACTCCTGAGTGACATAATGACACGCATAGCACAATGACAAGGAATAGCATGCAAGAGATTGTTCAAAAATATTATGGCGAAACGCTGACCGGTAGTCAGGATTTGCAGACTAATGCTTGTTGTACGGATGTAGGCTTGCCGCATTTTGTAAAGCCATTGCTGGCACGGGTGCATGTAGATGTGTTGACCCGTTATTACGGTTGCGGCCTGGTTTTGCCCGAATTGCTGGAAGGGCTGACGATTCTGGATTTGGGTTGCGGGGCAGGGCGTGATGTGTATGTGTTGTCCCAACTGGTGGGTGAGAAGGGGCAGGTCATTGGCGTGGATATGACCGAGGAGCAATTGGCGGTTGCGCGCCGGCATGAAAAGTATCATCAGAAAGCATTTGGCTACAAACGCAGTAATGTCCGCTTTTTGCACGGCTATATCGAACGATTGCACGAACTTGAACTGGCGGATGCCAGCGTGGATGTGATTGTGTCCAATTGCGTCATTAATCTGGCGCCGGATAAAGCGGCGGTGTTACGTGAGGCTTTCCGTGTGTTGAAACCCGGCGGGGAGTTGTATTTTTCCGATGTCTACAGCGACCGGCGTATTCCAGAGATGCTGGCACATGATCCGGTTTTATACGGAGAATGTTTGAGCGGGGCGCTGTACTGGAATGATTTTCTGCAACTGGCGCGACAACACGGATTCACCGATCCCCGTCTGATCGACGATCGCCCTGTTAGCATCGGCAACCCGGAATTGGCGGAGAAAACCGGTAATATCCGTTTTTATTCGGCGACCTACCGCCTGTTCAAATTGCATGATCTGGAGCCAGCTTGCGAGGATCAAGGGCAATCGGTGGTGTATCGCGGCACCATTTTGCATCATCGCCATGCGTTCAGGCTGGATAAACATCATTTCATTGAAGCCGGTAAACAATTCCCGGTATGTGGCAATACGTGGCGCATGTTGCATGACACACGCTTTATTAATCATTTTGATTTTTACGGTAACTTTGATCAGCATTTTGGCATTTTTCCCGGCTGCGGCATGGGGATTCCCTTTGATGATGCGGCTACGAGTGAATCGAAAGGCGGGTGCTGTTGAGAATGAGGGTTAAAGTTGCCTCCACGCCAATACCCGGCAAACACCGGATGCGTTCAAAGTTGTGGCATGTCACGCCCGATGAAAAACCACGCGGTTTTATTCATGCGCATGCATTCGAGGAGCTCTGGTTCCATACCGGCACTGCCTGTAATCTGGCTTGTCCTTTTTGCCTGGAAGGTTCCAAGCCCGGCGATGATCGTTTGCAGTTGATGCGTTTTGATGATGCGAAGCCTTTCATTGATGAAGCGTTGACACTCGGCGTTAAACAGTTTTCTTTTACCGGGGGCGAGCCTTTTGTTAACAAAGACATGGTGCGTATTCTGGATGCTGCGCTTCAGCACCGTCCTTGCATGGTGCTGACTAATGCGACGGAGCCCCTGATTAAACGCTTGCAGCAGCTAAAACCGTTACGTGATCGATCACACTCCTTGCATTTTCGCGTCAGCCTGGATCACTTTCTGGCCGATCAACATGATCGCGGGCGGGGTGAGGGTATGTTTTCAATGGCGTTGGATGGTTTGTGTGCGTTACATGATATGGGATTTGCCGTATCGGTGGCCCATCAAACCATTTCAGATTTGCCCGCCGATAAAGTGGCCAAGTGCTTTGCGGAGGTTTTTCGTGGCGCGGGTTTGCCGGAAAATCTCCCGCGCATTGAATTTCCTGAATTTTATCCACCGGGCATAGAAGCTACCGCGCCACAGATTACCGAGAGTTGCATGGTGGATTATCAGACTGAGTCCACACGCCGGGAATTTATGTGCGCATTCAGCCGCATGGTGGTGAAAAGTGAAGGTCAATGCAAGGTTTATGCGTGCACATTAGTGGACGATGATGATGATTATGTATTGGGTGCAACGCTTGCCGAGAGTTTGCAGGTGCCGGTAAGCATGAAACATCATCGTTGTTACAGCTGTTTTCAGTTTGGCGCTTCGTGCAG
>CAKKRO010000197.1:4539-6637 GCA_919902625.1 Nitrosomonadaceae bacterium | reverse complement strand
ATCGATTATAGTTTATTGGGAAATTCTTATGTCCAATCAGATCTTGATTTTTCTTCTTGATACCATCCTGGGATTACTTTCCTTGGCTCTGTTATTGCGCTTTTATTTTCAATTATTACGTGTTCCTTACTATAACTCGGTATCCCAGTTTCTTATCGCAGTGACTGATTTTATGGTGCGTCCAGCGCGCCGCTTTATTCCTGGCTGGGCGGGTATTGACCTGTCTACGCTGATCTTGGCCTGGTTACTGGAATGTACTATTGTAACCAGTGTTTATATGGTACAGGGCTATGATTTTGGCGCTAATATTGGTACCGCATCAGGGGTTATGGGGCTGTTGGGCATCGTTGAGATCATTAAAATGACACTCTATATTGTGTTGGTAATGATTATCATGCAAGCCGTTTTGTCATGGATTAATCCACATAGTCCATTAGCGCCGTTATTGGATAGTTTTACCCGCCCATTCCTGGCAGTTTTTCGTAGACGTATTCCGCCGATAGCTAATGTTGATTTGTCTCCATTGTTTGTATTGATCATCGTTCAACTGTTACTCATGGTGGTAGCCGGAATACATATGGAAGTCACTGCAATGCTTCGCTCTGAATGAGATCGTATGGATTGGTATCGGTATGATGATGCAAATAATCTTATTTTAACTTTGCATATTCAGACGGGTGCAAGAAATACCGAAGCAGCAGGCTTGCACGGTGATGCGCTAAAAATAAAACTTGTGGCCGCACCGGTGGAAGGCAAGGCAAATGCAGAACTTTTAAAATTTCTTGCCAAGCATTTCGATGTGCCGCTTTGTCAAGTGATACTGAAGCAAGGGAGTAAATCCCGGCACAAAGTGATCTTGATTCAACAACCCGGTTATGGTCCGGATGTATTATTTAATGAGCTGCAAGGTTAATATTAATAAAAGATTTCTGGATTACATTCAATGGGACTGGTTTTCTATTGAATTCTACATCACAACCATAATATAGAAGAATGCGATGGAATTGATTTTGTGGCGGCATGCGGAAGCAGAAGAAGGTATTCCCGATGCGGAGCGTGAACTGACTGAGAAGGGGTTAGACCAGGCAAAACGCATGTCTGACTGGCTTAAATCAAAGTTGCCAGAGAATACACTGGTGATAGCCAGCCCGACTCGACGCACCCAACAGACAGCCATGGCGCTGAGCTCTGATTTTGTGACCAATAATGAAATAGGTCCTGGTGCCGGTGTGACCGGTATTCTCACAGTGGTTAAGTGGCCTAATGCGCAAGGCGCTGTTGTAATAGTCGGACATCAACCGACATTGGGTGAGGTTGTCAGCTATCTGATTCCGGTTATTCCTCCAGGCTTAAGTGTTAAGAAGGGTTCTGTATGGTGGATCAAGTATCGGAAAAAAGGGGATGTTATAGAACCGGTGCTCCACACTGTCATGTATCCTGAAATGCTATGAATCACCCTTGATTTAATTTCTGGGCATATATGTTTTAGGCGAGATGTCTCGATTAATCCTGTTTAATAAACCGTATGGTGTAATTTGCCAATTTACACCTGAAAGTGGCCATCAATCACTGAAAGATTTTATTTCATTGCCTGGTTTCTATCCGGCAGGCAGACTGGATGCTGATAGCGAAGGCTTGGTTTTGTTGACAGATGATGGAGAGCTGCAAAATAGGATTAGTAATCCAAAATTTAAGCTGCCTAAAACATATTGGGTTCAGGTTGAAGGTAAGCCTGATGAGATTGCATTAAATAAACTGCGCCGGGGAGTGACATTGAGGAACTATAAAACACAGCCTGCACAAGCATATTTGATGGATGAACCCTGTAATCTTTGGTTGCGATCGCCCCCCATTCGTTTTCGTAAGCATATCGCAACCACCTGGATGTCTTTGATCCTTAATGAGGGTAAAAACCGTCAGGTAAGGCGGATGACAGCAAGCGTATTATTTCCTACTTTGCGACTAATTCGCTATGCAATCGGTAAATATACTGTGCAGGATATCGCTCCTGGAGAATGGCGTATGTTGAACAATTGATTATTGATAGATAATTGATGCAGATTAATATTTCCATTCTATAGAGTGTTAATATAGAATT
>CAKKRO010000197.1:1868-4439 GCA_919902625.1 Nitrosomonadaceae bacterium | reverse complement strand
TAATTTTAAAATTATGATGAGTTAATTGAATTTCGTAGCTAGAGGTTTGTCTATGATTTATTCGAGCAAGTGTGAGCTATAGCGGATTTTTAAAAGGATGGTAACTGTATGATTTCTGATTTACTTAATTTAATCTCAGGTGTAATTGATATGCCGTGGTGGGGATATGTTGTTGTTACCTTGGTTTTTACACATATTACAATAGCCGGTATTACAATCTATCTTCATCGTCATTCGGCTCATAGAGCACTGGAATTGCATGCGATACCTAGCCATTTCTTTCGTTTCTGGTTATGGCTGACTACCGGGATGGTTACGAAGCAATGGACAGCAGTTCACCGTAAGCATCACGCAAAATGTGAAACTATGGATGATCCGCATAGTCCGGTTGTTCTTGGTATTAAGAAGGTTTTAAGCGAAGGCTCGGAGCTTTATAGAGCAGAAGCAAAGAATCAGGAGACTTTGAAAAGATATGGATACGGTACCCCTGATGATTGGATAGAGCGTAATATTTATAGCAAGCATAGTGCAAAGGGTGTTGCATTAATGCTGATTATTAATGTTATCTTGTTTGGCCCGATTGGTATTACCATGTGGGCGGTACAAATGATGTGGGCGCCTATTTTTGCTGCAGGTATTATCAATGGGGTTGGTCACTATTGGGGTTATCGTAATTTTCAGGCGGAAGATGCCAGCACGAATATCGTGCCTTGGGGCATTTTGATCGGTGGGGAGGAATTGCATAACAATCACCATGCTTATGCGACATCAGCCCGGTTATCCAATAAATGGTATGAGTTTGATATTGGCTGGATGTATATTCGTATTCTGGAGATGATGGGTCTTGCAAAAGTAAAGAAAATTGCACCTAAGTTACGTATTGATAAGGAAAAGACCCAGTGCGATTCAGATACGCTGCAAGCTGTTATTTCTCATCGATATGAAGTGCTCGCTAAGTATACAAAATCACTAAAAGAAATTTTTGCAAAAGAAATGGTTCATTTAAAAGAAGCAACAGCACAATATGGTGTAGATAAACCTACTTTGAAGCGTTGGGTCCTGGCTGACTCAAGAACTTTGCAGGAACATGAACGTGAGAAGCTAAATCAGGTATTAAGCAATGCCAAAACTTTAGATAAAGTTTACACCATGCGTGAAGAATTAGCGGAGATCTGGCAACGCTCTACCGCATCAACCGATGATCTGGTCAAGCAATTGGAAGATTGGTGTCGGCGTGCAGAGGAAAGCGGTATTGAGGTGCTGAAAGCATTTTCTCAGAGATTGCGGTGTTATGCATAATATCTGTTAGATAATAAAGATGCAGCCAATAAAAAACCCGCTGAAGCGGGTTTTTTATTGGGGCTAAAAAGAAAAACAATATTTTATTATTTGAGTTTTGTTTCTTTATACGGTACATGCTTTCGTGCAACGGGGTCGAATTTCATTAGTTCCATTTTTTCGGGTTTCGCACGTTTGTTTTTGGTGGTTGTATAGAAATGCCCTGTTCCAGCTGAAGATTCAAGTTTTACTTTTTCACGCATTGCGATAACTCCTTGACCTGCTTAATTGGTTTCTGGTTTCTTAAATGTTTTTGCCTTGTGAGCGCATTTTAGCCAATACGGCATCAATGCCATTTTTATCTATTGTGCGTAATGCAGCATTAGATAATCGTAAGTTAATCCAACGGCTTTCACTTTCAACCCAGAACTTGCGGTGCTGTAAGTTAGGTAGAAAGCGTCTCTTGGTTTTATTGTTTGCGTGAGAAACATTATGTCCTGACATTGGTTTTTTGCCGGTTACTTCACATACTCGTGCCACGATAACGCACTCCAGAATTCTTAAAAAAGAGATTATATCCTGATTTGGTGTATTTACTCAAATGAACTGCTCAAATTAAATTTTGTTCGGCAAATGACATGGTAGTACCGTTACCAATAATAAAGTGATCCAGTACTTTGACATCAATCATAGCCAACGCTTGTTTCAAAGATTGAGTCAGTATTTTGTCAGCGTGGCTAGGTTCTGCGATGCCTGAAGGGTGATTGTGTGCAAAAATTATAGCGGCTGCATTGTGATGCAGTGCGCGTTTAACTATTTCTCTTGGATAAACACTGGCTTGTGTTAGTGTGCCGCTAAATAACTCTTCAGTAGCGATAGTATGATTTTTTGCATCAAGAAAAATACCGATAAAAACCTCATGCTGTTTATTTGCCAGACTGAGCCGTAGAAAATCTCGAACCATTTCGGGGGAATTCATGGCATTTCCGTTTTTTAGCTCTTCGCCTAGCGCACGACGTGCCATTTCCAATACAGCTTGTAGTTGCGTATATTTTGCAATACCCATTCCAGGTAACCGGCAGAACCTATCTTGGTTGGCTGCGAATATATTGGTTAAACTGCCAAAATGCAGAAGTAATTCCCGTGCAAGATCGACAGCACTTTTTCCTGCTATACCGGTACGTAGAAATATGGCTAATAGCTCCGTATCTGAAAGAGTAGTGACGCCTTTATGTAATAGTTTTTCTCTCGGTCGTTCGGATACAGGCCAATCTGGAATAGCCATAAAATATA
>CAKKRO010000197.1:0-1768 GCA_919902625.1 Nitrosomonadaceae bacterium | reverse complement strand
TGGGCATAACAGGTGGTGTGGCAGCCTATAAGGCTGCGGAATTGGCGCGTCTTTTAACACAAGATGGTATTGATGTGCAGACAGTCATGACTCAATCGGCTTGCCATTTCGTTGGCCCGGTAACTTTCCAGTCGTTGACAGGTAATCCTGTCCATACCGATTTGTGGGAGACTAATGCCGCTAATAATATGGCGCATATTAATCTTTCTCGTAATGTGGATGCTATTCTAGTAGCGCCTGCCAGCGCAGATTTTATTGCAAGACTTGCCAATGGTAGGGCAGATGATTTGTTAGCGACATTATGCCTGGCGCGTAATTGCCCACTCATGATAGCCCCTGCCATGAATCGGCAAATGTGGGAGAATCCCGCGACACAACGTAATCTATCTTTATTGCGGCATGATGGTATAAAGATACTCGGCCCGGCAAGTGGTGAGCAAGCTTGTGGTGAAATAGGAATGGGTCGTATGTTGGAAGCTTGCGAACTGATAGAAGCTGTGCGCGCTGCTTTACAGACTGGCTGGCTGCAGGGCAAGAATGTTCTGGTGACAGCCGGGCCTACTTTTGAAGCGATTGATGCCGTACGTGGTATCACTAACAGCAGTTCCGGGAAGATGGGATATGCCATTGCTCTGGCTGCTATGGAAGCGGGCGCGAAGGTTACGCTTGTTTCGGGGCCTACTTGTTTGATGCCGCCAGCGGTAGATAAAGTTATTCGTGTGGTTAGTGCCAATGACATGTTGATCGCCGTGCAAGCAGAAATATCTCAGACTGATATTTTTATCAGTGTTGCTGCTGTTGCTGACTATCGTGTGGAAAAGATTAATCCACAAAAGATAAAAAAAACGGATGCAAGGTTGTCATTGGAGCTTATTCCAAATCCGGATATTCTGATGACGGTATCCAATTTACCTAGGCCGCCATTTTGTGTTGGTTTTGCAGCAGAAACAGAGGATCTTGAAAAGAATGCGGAAATCAAGCGCCGTAAGAAGAAATTACCATTGCTGGTTGCCAATTTAGCTCAGGATGCTATCGGTTCTGACGAGAGTGAGTTGATGCTACTGGATGACGCTGGTAAACATATACTTCCAAAAGCATCTAAAATTGCGCAGGCACGGCATTTGATAAAACATATCAGTTCATTATACAAACAATAAGAGAAGGTGCCGACCCTAAAAGCGTATGAAAAAAATTGATATCAAAATTCTTGATGAGCGTTTATATGAACAATTTCCTGTCTATGCAACACCAGGCTCAGCCGGTCTGGATTTGCGTGCTTGCATTGAGCGGCCTATCACTATCAATCCGGGTGAGACCAATCTCATTCCCACAGGGATAGCATTGCATCTTGCCGATACAGGATTGGCGGCACTGGTATTGCCACGTTCCGGACTGGGCCACAAGCACGGAATTGTATTGGGAAATTTGGTGGGTTTGATTGATTCTGATTATCAGGGGCAGATTTTTGTGTCTTGCTGGAATCGTGGTCAAACACCTTTTGATCTTAATCCATTGGAACGTATCGCACAGCTCGTTGTAGTTCCGGTTGTTCAGGTCGAATTCAATCGAGTGGATAGTTTTGATCAGAGTCATCGGGGTGAAGATGGTTTTGGCAGTACAGGCAAGCATTGATATATTTTTTGCAATAGCTTTTATTGCGCCTTAGAATCCGGCCGATCTGTCCTTGCTTCCCTGTTTTATCTGCTTTACCTGCTAGTGCAAGCGAGGGAACATTCCTTTTAGCCCACGCATCATTTTAGACATGCCG
>CAKKRO010000196.1 GCA_919902625.1 Nitrosomonadaceae bacterium | reverse complement strand
CCACTGCCTTTGAACTGGGTACGCGCCAATTTGGCATGCTCATCATGCGCCTTACTTTGTTGCTGGTTCTATTCACATTGCTGGTCAATGTGGTTCTGCATCGTCCCTTGCTGGAATCTTTCCTGTTCGCGGTCGCGCTGGCGGTGGGATTAACACCTGAGTTATTACCCATGGTGATATCAGTTACGCTGACACGCGGCGCGTTGCGCATGGCTGCCTTGAAAGTTATTGTCAAGCGGCCCTCAGCGATTCAGGATATGGGCGCCATGGATATCCTATGCACTGACAAAACCGGAACACTGACCGAAGCGAAGATTCATCTGGAGCGTCATGTCAATGCATTAGGCCAGGAAACTCAACGCGTATTGGAACTCGCTTATCTGAACAGCTATTTTGAAAGCGGCCTCAAGAGTCCTTTGGATGACGCCATTCTACAGCACCATGAGGTGGCTATCGCTGGCTGGCAGAAAATCGACGAAGTGCCTTTTGATTTCGAGCGCCGGCGTGTATCTGTGCTGATAGAACGTGAAGAAGCGCGCATGTTGTCGGTCAAGGGAGCGCCCGAAGATATTCTGAATCTATGTACGCACTATGAAGACGCGGCAGGCGCTGTCGTGCCACTTGATGCGGCAACACTCAAATCAATCAATGCACTGCTCGACGCACTGGGAAATGATGGTTTCCGTGTCCTCGGTATCGCATGGCGCGCCGTTGCACCGGATCATCCCCATGCAGTCGTTACCGATGAGAGTGAACTGATTTTTGCGGGCTTCGCTGCTTTTTTTGACCCACCCAAAGTCAGTGCTGGTCCGGTATTAGCCGCACTGCAAGCAAGCGGCGTCCATGTAAAGATTTTAACGGGCGATAATGAATGGGTGACACGCCATGTATGCAACCAGTTAAATCTGCCCATTACCGGCGTGCTCACAGGAAAAGAAATAGCGGCTATGCACGATGACGCGTTACGTGCACGGGTGGAAGAAGTTAATTTGTTTTGTCGCGTCAATCCTTCACAGAAGAATCGTATCTTACTGGCCCTTAAGGCGCGCAAACATGTTGTCGGTTATCTCGGTGATGGCATCAATGATGCGCCATCTTTGCATACGGCGGATATAGGCATCTCAGTGGACGGCGCGGTGGATGTCGCCAGACAGGCGGCCGCCCTGATCATGCTGGAACACGATTTTAAGGTATTGCATGCGGGCGTTATGGAAGGCCGGCGCACATTCGGGAACGTAAT
>CAKKRO010000195.1 GCA_919902625.1 Nitrosomonadaceae bacterium | reverse complement strand
AAAAAAACGTATAGTACGCACCATGTGCAAACAACATCAGCAAACTGGAAATAAAAAAAGCCATCACTTCGGGGCGCAGACAAATTTGTTGTACTGAATGATGTCCAGTGATATGGCTGATGATTTCCTTTTCTGGAATTTGATAAGAAAAAATCACAATACCTAACTTGAGTCCCAGAACAACCCAAAGCAACCAGATGATCTCCACATTATCCAATAGATAACCGACACCAACGACGGCCAGAACAAATCCAACGGAACCCCATGAGCGAATACGCCCATATTTATCGGTGTGATCATCCAAGTACGACAGTGTAATTGCTTCCATCAACGGTAATGAGGCACTCCAAAAGAAACTCATCACCAGCATCACAAGAAATATCCAGGCAAAAGATTCACCTAGGAAAAAACCACAAAAACTTAAAAATCCGGTTATGGCAGCAATCTAAACAACTCGAACACGCTTCCCCGTATGATCCGCCAACCAACCCCATACGGAGGGTGAAAAAATACGGGTAATTAATAACAATGACATTAATACGCCTATTTGCAGTGCATTAAACTCAAGCGATTGGAGATATAAGCTCCAATAAGGTGCAAATGCGCCAATGAAAGCAAAATAAAAGAAATAAAAACCGGAAAGACGCCAATAAGGAAGTAAGGGCATAAAATAGATTAATTACTACAGTGATTCAATGAAGAATTGCTGATTTAACGATATCGTTAAATCCAGCTAAAAATATGGGCATGTAAAAATTTGATGCGGCGAACAATATGAATCAATCTCTATACTACAAACCATCTAATCACTAATTCTACAAGAAGTTTGCGTATTATTTTGTGTGATTACACGTGATAAAGCCAATGTCTAAAAGCAGGATATCTATCTTTCGTTTCAGTTAAATCAGGTTAATCGATTAATTCTCCAATGAATCAACATCTAAAGAAATTTTAGTCCCTGATTTAATGATCTCATTAACAAACTAAAACAATATTTGACCTGAAGCCGACATTAGCAATTATTAGCCTGCATTTTCTTGACAAAACGCACAGCATCACTATAATCCACCCTTTGTTTCTGAAGTGATTCAAAGTTACGCAGGAACTTCATATTGCGGGAATAGCTCAGTGGTAGAGCACAACCTTGCCAAGGTTGGGGTCGCGAGTTCGAGCCTCGTTTCCCGCTCCATTTTTCCAGGAAAATGGCTCTTATGAAATGTTATTTAATTGCCGGAAATCGAGCAGTTCCTTGCAATTTTTCCCGTAAGGCTTATAACGCATAGCATTATGTAATAATGGCGGGGTGGCAGAGTGGTCATGCAGCGGCCTGCAAAGCCGTCTACGCCGGTTCGATTCCGACCCCCGCCTCCACCGATCTGATATTTCTATCGCCCGGGTGGTGAAATAGGTAGACACAAGGGACTTAAAATCCCTCGGGCTTAAACCGCCCATGCCGGTTCGATTCCGGCCCCGGGCACCATCAGGTAGTTTTATACAATCAAAAAATCCACCAAATCAGGATGAACAAATGATTCAGTGTTTCTTGTTGAGATGATGTTGATTTGCATGCCAAATTAGCCGAATGGGAAGCTTTTTACAATTACCATAGACACACATGATGGCGTGGGAGGAAAAACACCCTATGAGCGTTTAATCGAAAAAATGAGATAATTCTTCCGAGTCGGCCGAAGTTATTTCCATCACATAAGCTTTGGTCTATTTATCTTTCAGAGCATTGGCGATTCGTTGCCTTGCTTCATCAGTTAACTGAAAATCAAGATTGTTTCTAAAGCGACGTGAGGCTTCGCGTAAAAAAACAAGCTGCTGCGTAAAATTAGTACAACTACGGCATAGAAGTAGATGCATTCTGAGCATGCTGTTTTTCCAAAATGGCAGTTTTTCATCCATTGCCTGTGAAGCCAATTGACTGGCATGTTTACAATTCAGCATATAACTCCAACTATCAATCTATCCAATGGGTCTTTAAACATTTATGTAGGGATAATCGTGCACGATGCATTAATACCCACGTATTAGCCGGATTGAGCGAAAAACTCTTACAGATATCTTCATTACTCATTCCATGAATTTCTTTAGCAAGAAATACTTCAACTTGCTTTAGTTTTAATCCAGATAAGCATCGCTGAAAAACTTTCCAGAATTCTTTTTGTTGGAAAGCTAATTCTGGATTAGGAAATGTGTCCGGTTTATCAATCCAGCTACCATTAGTTTTAAAAAAATCATCCAGATTATCTTCTTCATCCTGATCGACCAGATCCGTCATTATTACCTCATGTTCCTGGCGTCTGAAATGGTCAACTAGCTTGTGTCTAAGTATACCGGTAAGCCAAGTTCTTATTGTAGATTGATGAGAAAAATCATTCTTTGCACTTATAGCCGCAAGCAGTGTTTCTTGAACCAAATCTTCAGCGAAATGAGTATCCTTTACTTTTAAAAGCGCATATCTGAATAGATAATCACCATACTCTTCCAACCACATTTGAGTATTTAAGTCATTACTCCCTGCTGTCATTAAATATCTGCCCAAAAATAGGTTTATAAGTTAATCACGATATAATAAATTTACTAGGCGACTCAATAATTCATCAAAATCTTCATGAATCAGCCTAGCTGTAGTAGCTAGCTGCTGGCTTACGTAGGCGAATAACACCATTATTCCATATAAGCAGATGACATAGAGCAATCACAGCGGAAAAACCACAAATTTATAGCTGAAAATATTTAACCGTCAATCATCCACACTTACACTTGTACCTGAATTGATCTGAATTAATATAAATAAGAAGAGATTATTTTAGAGGTCACAAGATTTCACTCTTGATTTGACTTAATCTAACAAATTACTCAAGCAGCCATAGCTCGTTTAACAGGCGTGATAGTTCAATCTAATTAACACCACGGTTCATTACGTGCCGATACAGGCTTAGCCAATCCTTCTTTTCTTAATGCATCATCCAGTGTTCCATTATTGGTATAAATAGATGAAATAGCATCCGGACTGGCACTATTTTTCATCCACATATCCTTGACACTAACATCTTTCGCTTTGCTAAGGAAGTTGGCTGAAAAATCATATGCCTGCTTTGCCAATACAAGCTCACATTCCTTCACGTTTTCTCCTTGATTGGGTAAAACCAAATCAGGCAATATAATTCGGATATCACGTCGAAAACCTGGCCAGGTTTCAAGATTTACATGAATAATATTAGCCGCCTCAATGCTAGTAACAGTCACAGGCAGTTTGCCAGGAAACGGAGTTTCCGCAATAGCTGTGGTTGTAAGCAGAACAAGCGCCAATGTTGAGAATAATAATAAATTTATCATGGATTTAAGGTGATTAACAATATTCATAATTGATTTCCTCCGGTTATTGTTTAATATTTAATGGCCGCTACGTTCTTTCTCAACCAACATATCTAATACTTCCATTAATTTCTCTTGTGTTCCGGTAAAATATTGCGCTGTTCGGTATTTCCCATTGACAATAATTGCCGGAACACCACGTATACCGTATTTAACGGTCAAAACACGCGCCTGACTCACGTTTTCATCCACTTCAGTGGAACGAAATGCTTGTATAAAATTCTCTGGCTTGACACCCTGTTTGATAAAGAAATCCATAACTGATTGATCATCTGCATATTGTTCGCCATCATCATGTATTGATTTGAATAACGCACCATGAGCTGTTTCCAGTATGCCAAGTTTCTGGGCAGTATAAAAAACTCTTGCTTGGTCAGCCCAAGGTGCACCAACGATAGCAGGCACACGCCTTAAAACTACTACATCTGATTTTTTTTCAGCCCATGCCTGTAATTTAGGTCGTAGTGCATTGCAATGGGGGCAGGCGTACAGAAACAATTCAATAATCTCAACGCGCCCATCACTATTCCCCACTGGTACTGGTGGATCAATCCGCTGATATTCTAAACCTTCAACAAAAGGCCGCTCATTTTGTTCAGCCAGTAGTACAGAACTCCAACCAAATATAATCATAAGACATACTATAAAGAAATTATTTTGGGACATAAATGCAACACCTCCTTTAAATGTTTGCCTTGTCTATTTTTTGTTTATGCCACAAATAATATAAAACCGGTATTAATAGCATGGATACAAGTGGTGCAGTCACCATACCGCCAATAATTGGCGCTGCAATACGCTGCATAATTTCTGAACCTGCACCACTACCAATCATGATAGGCAGCAACCCCAGAATGATGACAGCAACCGTCATTGCTTTAGGCCGGACTCTTAATGCCGCACCTTCAACTACTGCCGCTATCAATGCTGCATGAGTTTCAGGTTTATGGCGATTGATCGCTTCACGTAAATATACAATCATCACCACACCAAATTCAGCTGCTACACCAGCTAATGCAATTAAACCAACAGCCACTGCCACTGACAAATCATATTCCAGCAACCATAGTAGCCAGAAACTACCAGTCAATGCAAAGGGCAAGGTCAACAATACGAGTAAAGATTCAACCAGATTATTGAAAGCGAAATACAATAAGATAAGAATGATAAATATCGTTACAGGTACAATGAAACTCAAGCGTTCTGCAGCACTCTCAAGAAACTGATATTGTCCAACCCAGTTGATGGTATAGCCGGATGGTAGTTCTAATTGATCAAGCAGCACTCGCTCGGCATGTTCAACATATGAACCGATATCCTGATCCGCAATGGTAATATAAACCCAACCATTGATACGCGCATCTTCACTTTTTATTACGGGCGGGCCATCGGTCACTCTAATTTCAGCCAGATCCTGTAGTTGTACTTGCACGTCTTCATTGATAATTAACGGTAATTCCTTTAACTTGGTAAGAGAATCACGCCATTCTTGTGGATAACGCAAATTAACAGGATAACGTTCACGATCTTCAACGGTATATATAATGTCCTGACCACCAATTGCAATATTGGCGGATTCTTCAATCTCAGCAATACTGATACCAAAATGGGTGGCAGCTCGACGATCAATATCTACATCGATATAACGTGCACCGGTAGCGCGATCTGAAAAAACAGTCCTTGTTTCAGGTATTGATTTTAATATCGATTCAATCTGCAGACCCAGATCTTGAATACCTGCTAGATTCGGGCCTGAAATTTTGAGTCCGATAGGCGTGTTGATTCCGGTTGATTGCATATCAATTCGTGTACGAATAGGCATTAACCATGCATTACGTAATCCAGGAATCTGCACACGCTGATCCAGTTCTTGCTGTAATTTTTTCATGGTCATGCCGGGGCGCCACTGATCTTTAGGTTTGAGTTGTATAATACTTTCTATCATATTCATCGGCGCTGGATCTGTGGCTGTTTCAGCACGCCCCACTTTTCCAAACACTTGCTCAACTTCAGGAACTGTTTTAATCAATCGATTAGTCTGTTGCAAAAGTTCGCGTGCTTTACCAATAGATATACCAGGCAAAGTTGTAGGCATATATAAAAGATCGCCTTCATTCATGTGCGGCATAAACTCTTTCCCGAGTTGTGATAAAGGCCACAGGGCTGAAATAATTAATATCCCTGCCACACCCATGATGATCAACGGTTGGTATAATACTTTGCTCACCAGAGGTTGATATAGATTGATCAATTTCTGATTGAGTGGATTGTCTTCTTCCCTTCGTATCTTGCCTTGAATTAGATACACCATTAAAGCAGGCACTAAAGTTATCGAGAGTCCTGCAGCTGCAGCCATAGCATAAGTTTTGGTATAAGCTAATGGCTCAAATAATCGAGCTTCTTGGGCTTCTAAAGCAAAAACCGGAATAAAACTCAGCGTAATAATAACCAATGAAAAGAACAGTGGCGATCCAACTTCAATAGTCGCTTCCTGAATTGCTTGTAATCTGCTTTTTCCATTGATTTCCGCAAGTTGCAGGTGTTTATGCGCATTTTCTATCATGACGATGGCGGCATCCACCATTGCACCAATTGCTATTGCAATGCCACCCAGAGACATGATATTGGCATTCATGCCTTGCATGCGCATGATAATAAAAGCAATCAGAATACCAACCGGTAGACTGATCAGAATGACCAGGGATGAACGAAAGTGAACCAGAAATAGTGAACATACCAAAATAATTACAATAAATTCTTCAATCAAACGTTCTGTCAGTGTTTCAACTGAATTGGTTATAAGAGCTGAACGATCGTAAGTTTCAATCAACTCAACTCCATCAGGTAAACTGGCACGCAGTTCTTGCAGTTTTAGCTTTACTGCATTGATTGTTGCCAGTGCATTCTCACCAGAACGCATGACTATAATTCCACCAACCACTTCACCTTCTCCATTTAGATCGGCAATACCCCTTCGCATGGCTGAACCAATTTGAATGGACTGCACGACATCATCAAGTAATACTGAAGAAACAGAAAGTCTGCTTTGAGTAATTGGCACTGTAGTTTGGCCAATATCATCAATACCATTAACATAGCCTTTAAATCGAATCATATACTCTGCTTCGGCCAGCTCAAGTACTGAGCCCCCAATTTCCTGGTTTGATTCCAGAATAGCCTGTTTGACTTTCCCCAGCGTAAGGTAATACCCCTTTAATTTATCGGGATCAATCATTACTTGATATTGTTTGATCATGCCACCTACGGTGGCAACCTCAGATACTCCAGCTACTGCTTGTAGCTCAAACTTAAGGAACCAGTCTTGCAGCGTACGTAACTCGGATAAATCATGTTTACCACTACGATCCAATAATGCATATTGATACACCCAGCCAACACCTGTTGCATCAGGACCAAGTTTGGGCGCTACTCCGCTAGGCAATTGCTCAGTTACTTGGCTCAGATATTCCATTACTCGTGAACGCGCCCAATAAATATCAGTCTTGTCTGAAAATATGACATAAACGTAGGAATCTCCATAGAATGAGAATCCGCGAACAGCAACAGCACCGGGCACAGCGAGCATTGTGGTAGAAATGGGGTAGGTTATCTGGTCTTCAACCACCTGAGGGGATTGTCCCGGATAGCTGGTTTTTATAATAACCTGCACATCTGTTAGATCTGGAATTGCGTCAATCGGTATGTTCTTTATAGACCAAACACCCCAAATAACTATCAAGATTGTTGTTAATAAAACTAACAATCTATTCTTGATTGACCAGCAAATGATACGTGCAATCACAGTACAATCCCCCACTTATCAATGGTTGATTTCTCAGATTGCAACATAATAATTAGTGGTGAGAATGATGATTAATATGCTGAGAGTGTTTGTCATCTATTGGCAGCATACGATTAAAATCAACCAGCATATTACTTTCGGAGTCAATTAGAAACTGGCCAGATGTCACGACAATAGCACTCTCTTGTAGGCCCGATAGAATCTCAACCATCCCATTCGCTTCTTCGCCTGCCTCAACGACAACAGGTTGATAGCTTCCATCGTCAAGCAGCAGAACCACTCTTTGTTCATGTTCTGTACGTATGACAGCAGTTTGTGGTACCAAAATAACATTTTCTTTGGGCCAGCCTAAAATACTGACATGTGTAAACATACTTTGGGATATTGCCGGATTATCTATATTGAATCTTAATGTAGTCTCAAGAGAGCGGGTCGGGTAGCCAACAGGGGAACTAACACGCACGACGCTGCCTTCAAAAACCAGACCAGGTAAACCACGCACAGTCATAAGAGCGGTTTGCCCAACCTCTACCCATCCCCACTGCCGTTCAAAAATTTCGGCTGTCACTTCAATGATATTATGTTGGCTACCTACATTAAATAATGCGAAACCAGAATTTATGAATTCGCCAACGAATCCACTTCGCGTAAAAATATAATTATCCTCAGAGGCATAAACTTCTACAGGAAACTCTGGAGTTTCTCCATTTTTTAATTGCACAATTTGCTTATCATTTAGACCCATTTGATGTAAATGGGGAATCATGGCGATTGCTGCGGATGTATCTTCAGCTGAATAGGCTTCCTGGAATTCTTTCTGTAACTTAAATAAGTCATCAGAGGCAATCCTAAACAATAAATCCCCTTGTTTTAAAAAGTCTCCATCTTGTTTATCGATAAGATATGTTAATGTTCCTTGTAATGGGGATGTTACAGTCCGGCGCGCCATCGAATCTACACGTGTAATTTTTCCGATAGTTTCAATATTGCGAAGCAGGCTCTTCTTTTCCGCTTTTGCGAAACGTATACCTAAATTATGCACAACATTGGGATTAATTTTCACATTGGGATATGCGTTGGATTCAACCGTATCCTTTATCCATTCTTTATCCATTGGATCCAGTGAATCCAATGAAGATAATTTATTACCAGAAAAAAACATTCCCAGTAAAAAGCCAATAATTAGGGTCAATATCGGAATTGAGATGAATCGATTTAGCATTATTCTAGTAAAAGATGATGTAAGTGATACTTGAAATACCAGCTTGCAGTATCTAAACAAATCCATCAGCTAACGTTATAACTTATACCCCCTTCCTTTTTCGAGAAAGGGGGTTATTGAAGATTTATTTTAATGCAACGAGTAAATGGCTACGTCATGATGAAGTGGATCAAATTGATAGACCCTCAAACGACGGCTTGGCTCAAAGTTGTATTCGATTTCAACCACATGTTTAGATGGTATTCCATCAGCTTTTACCGGTGGAACAACAATTCCACCCCATGGGCCGCCGGCATTGGGCCAACTGTGATTACGCCCAAAGGTAAAGAAACAGCCAGAACCTAATTGTGGTTTTCCATTATCCGGATCATCTGCGCGTGGGCTGGATTTAAGAAACTCTTCTGTCCCGCCTCGGTTTATCGGTAAAACATTTTCCTCCCCGGCTATAACAATCCTGTCATCGTCAATGGAGAATTGTCGGCCATTTATAATGGTAGATCCAGTATGAGGCCCATCCTCATTGATAGCTGTTGTTGGATCGGTAAACTGGAATTGATTCTCCCATCCACGTGACCCACCAAAATCAACATTCATATATCCATGCGGAAAGTGATCACCATTTAGCAAGGTAACCCGGTAATTATAGGGTCGCTTGGTCCAGTCCAAAAGACTGCCATTCCTTGTTCCCTTATAACTTGCAGGCCCTAATTGACTGCCCGCGCCTTGCAAACCCTGGCGGCTACCATAAATAGTGTTGTTTACATAGAATAATGTAATGTCTGAATCTGGATCAGCTGTAACACCCGTAGGTAGTTTTGTTCGATCTACCCAATCCAGAAAGGCGACACGCAAATCTTTTGCTCCCTGAGCATTATCAATACTACCACTTCTCATTGCATGGAAGGTATTCCACATTCTTTTGGCGGGAGATAAATCACCTATCTGGGAGATGGCATATAATCGATCATCATTATTGTTTACTGGATCACAGCTTGGATCCGATTTTCCCCCCTGACAAAAAGCCTTTTTTTCCCATTCTGGCAATGTGGCTCCATCAGCGCCGGCTTTTTTAAGTGCATTCTCTGCAACCTGAACCCGTGGTGGATGCAAACGCCAACCCCATGTATAAATCAAGTTAAGGTATTTGCCTTTAGTTTGCTTAACTTTTATCGTGTATCGCGCACCTTCTTTAAGCATTGGAAAATAACTGGCATCATATGAAGCATGCATTGGGCCAACATTTTCTCCTACACGATCCATATTCATCACCATCGGTGAAAAATCTTCCATACCACGATTCAAAATATTAATACGGTAAGTAATGGTCCATGGCACCTCCATTACATCACTAGGATCAATGAATGCCGTATCACTTTCAATATGTTGATTATAATAAATCATGTTGATATCAAGATTTCCTCCGACGACAGTGTCACCTGCCTCACAATCGTTCTTGGCTCTACCTTGATGATCATTACAAATAGGTTTAACTCTTTTTACTTTGTTTGGTCCATTGTAATGTAATACAGGAAATCCGCTATATGAGCGGTTTTTAACTTTATCACCTTCAAGAATTGCAATTGCCATATCAATATCGCTATATTTGATATTGTTATCATCTTGTATTGCCCTTTCAATTTGGGTAATGATCCTATTCAAATCATCTTCTGGGCTTCGAGGATCAATCGCCTTGACTGTTACTGGGCCATCATGCAGGTTGTACGGATTAGTAGGCGTTGATGGCAGCGTATTGGGCATCTCATCACCGTTAAAATCATGAAGATTTTCATAGACAGTCATCAGGAAATTACTACCCGGTGGATTTGCGAATGGATCTACCGATGGAAACTGACCTTCGGGTGTCACCACCTGCGTAATGCTGGTATCTTCCACACCATTGACTATCGGGTGACTTTGTATGGACGGCATTGGATAGGGCTGCGCGCAAGGGTGCCCTAACCAACCTTCCATGTTAACCATTGGAGAGAAAGTCAGCGCACAATTCCCCTTGCCTGCAGCCGCAGGTTCAGCTTGTGCAACGCTTGATAGACCAACACTTCCAAATAGAATACTTGCCGCTATTATCGATTTACTCAATTTACTGAGTGTTTTGTTTTTCATTTGAATTCACCTTTTCTTTACATGTCAAAATGAATTGATGCAATCTCATCAATTACTCTTATGGTGTAGTTGACGTAACATCTCATTTCTATAATCAATCAAGCACCGCGCATACCTGCTAAAGTACTTCCCATTCCTCTCGCAAGTGAGGGCTTATGATGCTTTCCAGTACTCAAGCGCGCAATTGATTCAGCGATGTAAAGCGGATGCAAGTGACTGGGCTTGTTGAGCCATCGACCTAGCTTCTCATTGCCAATCCATGTTAAAGCATGAAGATTTCCATGGACTTTAAATGCTGCTAAAACAGCATGAATATCATCAGGATTGCCACTGAGGAATTGCCATTTCGCTCCGAATTTATCAGCTAGATCTTTCAAAGTATCCGGCGTATCACGAATAGGATCGGTAGTGATTGTGTACATAAACACGTCTTTACCAAGACGATCTGCAATTATTTCTTGCACTTTCACCATATTCTTTATTATGGGGTAATAATTCTCGCCTTTTGATGAAGTAAAATTAACCAGTACCAGCTTGTCCTGTATCAATTCTTCATAAAACCAAGCCTTACGTTTGTACTGATCTTGAACAATTACATGGGGAAACATTTTTGCATTCTTACCCCCTTGTGCGGGAGAACAAGTCATCATCGCGGATCTTGTTTCAATCTCTTTGGGTGCAGCCACTGCAACAGCTGCAACCGATGCGCCGATAGCAGTAGTAAGAAATGCTCTACGGGTTTTCATATTAGGTAGCTCCTATGGAATTTAATAATGATTATCAGGTTCAATGGATGGCTGAATCTACTTGGCTACAATGTCCCAACGCAGCATCATGGCATTGTCTTCGTGTACATTATTATGGCAATGAATGATGTAACTACCTTTGAAATCATCAAAGCGGTAAAACACTTTGACAACGTCATTGGGCCCTAGAACTGCCACGTCTTTTCTGGATTTGAGTACACCCGTCGGTGGTTTACCATTCCATTCTAGAACTTGAAACTCCTCAAAATGCACATGAACCGGATGTGCCCATGAGCTACCTGCATTTCTAAATGTCCAAATTTCCGCAGTACCTTGCTTTGGAGCAGCTGCTATGATCGATGGATCCATGAACTGGCCATTCACCGTCCATAAACCCATGTCATGATCAAACACCCATTCTCTGTGCGCCACAACCTCATTCAGATTAATCTCAGGCAGTGCACGTAAGAATGAAGGAATTACACTGTTATCAGGTCCCTTCAGAGCCACAATGTTGAAGCGCAAAACTTCCATGTGCTTACCTGCAGCTAAGCGACGCCCAGTTGGACCTTCTCCAATGATCTGCTCCATGACATTTTCAAGATCTATATGCTCACCTACCGCATAACGGGAAAAATCAATGATGACATCGTAACGATTAGCCGGACCAAGTACTACACTGGCCACTTCAACCGGATGCTCTAGCAGGTTTCCATCATTGGAAATGACCGTCATTGCACTGCCATCACTGAGCTCTAATTCATAAAGTCTTGATGGGCCTCCATCATAAATACGGAATCGATATTTACGTGGCTCCACATTCATAAAAGGTTTTACTTTGCGATTAACTGTAATATGATCACCAAGATGTCCTTTGGTATCAAAAACATTGTAGGTAGGATTCCCGGTTTGATCAAAACGCACGTCATGCAGGATCAGTGGAATATCATAGCCATAGGGGTTACCTTGATTGTCTCCACCAAACTGAAGATTACCTGGCAAACGTAACGCTTTTGGATTCGAATCATTCTCGTTACCTGTATCGATATCATCATAAAAAATCGACATTCCTGACAAGCCGGCATAAACATTAGTTGCCGTAAAATCAATCATGTGATCGTGATACCAAAGACTTCCCAGTGCTTCCCGGGAATCATTACGGGCTAAATACATGGCATAGTGATGATCCCAGAATTTTCCGGGAATGGTAAAATCCATCGGGTTACCGTCACTCTCAGATGCAGTATGTCCATTATGTAAATGGATTGTGCTGGCCGGGTATCCGAATGGCATTTTGGAGTTTTCCAGATCCGGCAGATCATTATACCGGCGGACAAAAACAGGTTGACCATACCGTGCAACCATGGTCTCTCCTGGTGTCGCACCATTAAACATCCAGGCAAGTGATCCACTATTGCCTGTAAGTGCCGTCAGCTCATCATGATAATTCCAGTATCCCTCTGTCAAACGTTGCACATAAAATTTAACGGGCGGGAAGTCGTTATAGCGTTGATGTCGACCAGGATCAGCAGGAGGATTTATCGATGCGGCACTAACTTCCGCCATTGCAGGTGGAAAATATATCGGTTGTGTATATGCTGAAACCGGCGGGCTATCCGGTTCAGTTTCAGGACTTCGAATCCCCTCAAGTCGGCATAATTGGGCTTGTGCCGATTTCGACATCATTACACCACCAAATACAGCCGGAGCAGTAGCTATCGCAGCTACCCCTGCCTTTAGCATCTCACGTCTTTTCATTATCTCCCTCCCTTTTTATAAAAAACAACCAGACAATCACTAATTTATTTTTTGAGTTATTGGTAAATAAAAGAACAAATTTTTATTAGTCGGTAAAAAATGTAATTCCTTACAACATCAATTATGTTATTAATGAAAATTAATCAGTTGTAGAGATAAATACACCATAATAGTGTCAATAAACAACCCCGTGGTTTTGCCACGGGGTTGTTTATTTCATTCCAAGGGGTTCCCTGAAGTCAAGCAAGGACGAGTCGGCTCAAGTGCGTTCTGAAAATTTGGTGTACTGCCGGAAACCCAGGCATTCAGAGATCAAGCGAACGTAAAATGCAGTAACATTTGCAGTAATTTTTATAAACACAACAGCAACTCATTGCCTGCAGATGTTTTTCCGGCCCGGATACCACTGGCAGATTCCATAAATTTGCACAATCCGCGCAAATCCGCTACCTATTTTTCTGCCCCGACTCACCTTGTTGTTTGAAGTTACAAAATGGTTTTGTAATCTTACGGAATTTATCCGTAAGTTTTTACATTCAAAATAACTCCTTTTCTTTCAGAGCATATCTCAGCATAAATACCGTACTAACAAAGCACTATGAATCACTCACAATTCTTAATTCTATAGTTGACCAAATTAATCAGGTATTGTATAGTTGACTAAATCAATCGGGTATTACTGATTCACGTACTTATTTCCAACATTCAACCCACCCGATTTTTAAAAGGAGTCCAATATGAGGTTAACAACAAAAGGCAGATTTGCGGTGACAGCGCTACTTGATCTGGCTTTGCAACAAAGCAATCATCCCGTCACGTTAGCGGATATCAGTCAACGTCAAAGAATTTCGCTGTCTTATCTGGAACAATTATTCGCAAAACTGCGTCAATCTGAACTTGTTGATAGTGTTCGTGGTCCTGGAGGCGGTTATTGCCTTGCTAAAGATTTGGATAAGGTTTCTGTAGCCGACATTATTCTTGCTGTGGATGAGCCTATTGATGCGACTCAATGCGGTGGTAAAGAAAATTGCCATAACGATGGAAAGTGCATGACGCATGATTTATGGGCCAAATTAAATGAACTTATTTTTGAATATCTTGGCGCAGTAACACTCAAGGAACTGGTTGATAATCAGAAGAATCAAGAAAATGAAGGAATTGCGCCGCTTATTGATATGCGTGAAACAACGGCTGCATAGAAATTGTGCGCCTGCTGATTTAAGGATTTCGATTTTTGGAAATTTCACTATGATTTTCTAAGTAATTTTCTCCGAACAATTAGATTGAATCCGTGTCCAATCAGTCTGATGATATTGTAATCAGTTAACGAATCTGATCATATAAAATCCTCAATAAAAGAAACTGATATCAATTAAGAATATTAAGTTAAATGAATGGTATGCCAATTACATTAACTGAGAATGCTGCAAAACATATCCAGCAACAGCTTACAAAACGGGGCAAAGGACTTGCATTTCGAGTTGGGATTAAGAAAACCGGATGTTCAGGATTTTCTTATACATTTGATTATGCCGATGAAATCAAATCTGATGATCAATTATTCGAGTCCCACTCAACCAAGATTGTTGTAGATATCGATTGCTTACCATATCTGGATGGATCACAAATTGATTTTACTAAGGAAGGCCTCAATAGCTCTTTTAAATTTATCAATCCCAATATTGATAATACATGCGGCTGCGGAGATAGTTTTAGCGTGAAAGAATCTGTTAAGATTTAAACCAGTCATAATCATTTCTAGTTTACGAATAACCTGACTGCCCGGCATATATAAGATATCTGTTTTAAGCTAAAGATACTAAAAAATAAAGGAACAAACCAAATGAGTGCAGTATTGCAAAGTCTGGTTAATCAACCGTATAAACATGGCTTCGTCACTGAAATCGAGTCCGACATTGCACCAAAAGGACTTAATGAAGAAACTATCCGACTAATTTCGGCAAAAAAGAATGAACCGGAGTGGCTCTTATCCTTTCGTCTGAAAGCCTATCAAAAATGGCTGACTATGACTGAACCTGAATGGCAGAACGTTCATTATCCAAAAATTGATTTTCAGGCAATCAGTTACTATTCAGCACCAAAGCCAAAGAAAAAACTGGCCAGCATGGATGAAGTTGATCCTGAATTATTGCGCACATTTGAAAAGCTTGGCGTACCCATGCACGAACGTGCTGCACTTGCGGGCGTTGCTGTCGATGTCATTTTTGATAGTGTTTCAGTGGCTACTACCTATAAGGAAAAATTGGCTGAAGTAGGTATTATTTTTTGTTCCATTTCGGAAGCTGTACAAAACCACCCGGAACTTATTCAGAAATACCTGGGGTCTGTTGTTCCTGTTGGCGACAACTACTTTGCAGCATTGAATTCTGCTGTGTTTACTGATGGTTCCTTCTGCTTCATTCCCAAAGGCGTTAAATGCCCAATGGATCTGTCAACTTATTTTCGCATCAACACAGAAGGATCCGGGCAGTTTGAACGAACACTGATCATTGCTGAAGAAGGCGCATCTGTCTCCTATCTTGAAGGCTGCACCGCACCTCGATTTGATACCAATCAACTCCATGCGGCTGTCGTTGAGCTGATCGCATTGGATAATGCGGATATTAAATACTCAACGGTACAAAACTGGTATGCCGGCGATGAGAATGGTGTCGGAGGCATATTCAATTTTGTAACCAAACGGGGTCTGGCAAAAGGCAATCATTCCAGAATTTCCTGGACACAGGTTGAAACCGGTTCTGCAATTACCTGGAAATATCCATCCTGTATTTTGCGTGGAGATAATTCTGTCGGTGAATTTTATTCGGTAGCTGTCACCAATAATTATCAACAAGCCGATACCGGCACCAAGATGATTCATTTGGGGAAAAACACACGCAGCACTATTGTCAGCAAAGGTATCTCAGCAGGCCATTCAAACAGCAGTTATCGCGGTCTTGTGCGCATTGCTCCGACTGCCGAGGGTGCGCGAAACTATTCGCAATGTGACTCCATGTTGATTGGCGATCAATGCGGCGCACATACCTTTCCATATATTCAGGTACGCAATAACAGCGCCAAAGTCGAACATGAAGCTTCCACTTCCAAAATTGGTGAAGATCAGCTTTTTTACTTTTCTCAACGCGGTATTGATGCAGAAGAAGCGGTTTCAATGATTATCAACGGGTTTTGTAAGGATGTATTTCAGCAATTACCGATGGAATTCGCAGTTGAAGCTACCAAGTTACTGAGCTTCAAGCTGGAGGGCAGTGTCGGATGATTTATGAAAATAGCAAAACAATTCTTGCTGTTCAAGGACTGCGTGCCAGCATCAACGGCACTGAAATTCTGAAAGGCATTGATTTAACTGTAAGAAGCGGTGAAATACACGCCATTATGGGGCTGAACGGATCGGGCAAAAGTACATTTGCAAAGGTATTGGCAGGTCATTCCGCTTATGAAGTAACGGATGGATCTGTTCAATTTGAGGGCAGGAATTTACTAGAATTGCCTCCTGAGGAACGTGCTCGTGCCGGATTATTTTTGGCTTTTCAATATCCCATTGAGATCCCTGGCGTAGCCAATACCCAGTTTCTTCGCTTGGCCTACAATACCGTACAAACACAACGTGGCAAAGAGGAATTGGATCCTCTTGAATTTGATGACTTTGTACGCGAAAAAATGAAATTACTGGAAATAAAACCTGATTTTCTAGATCGCAGTGTTAACGAAGGTTTTTCTGGTGGCGAGAAAAAACGTAATGAAATTTTGCAAATGGCGCTTCTGGAGCCAACGCTAAGCATTCTCGATGAAATGGATTCAGGCCTTGATATTGATGCACTTAAAACGGTGGCCAATGGCGTCAATCAAATTGCCCATAAAAACAATGCAACGATTCTAGTCACGCATTATCAACGGCTGCTGGACTATATCGTGCCTGATTTTGTACACGTCATGCAGGCTGGCCGCATCGTCATGACGGGTGGCAAGGAACTGGCATTGGAACTGGAAACTCGTGGCTATGACTGGGTTAATGACAGCAAGCGCTCAGTTGCAGGGGCGTCCGCATGAGTGAAATAATCAGCAATAATTACCTTGAGTGTTTGCTTAAATCGTGGTCTATAAAGCCCACAGAATCAATATCCTGGTTCAACAATTTACGTAATCAAGCAATTGACCGTGTCAGTACGCAGAAATTGCCGGCCAAACGTGATGAGGAATGGCGTTTTACGGATATTTCACCTTTAGCCCGCTTACCCTATCAACCCTCACAGGCTGAATGCAGGCTGCAAGCACATGATATTGAACACTTGTGTCTCAAGGAAGCAGAAAATCGTTTGGTATTTGTTGATGGCTATTATTCTCCAGAACTATCCAGAATAACCGACCACACAGCGCTTGTGGCGGGTAACTTACCGGATTTTCTATCCACTCACTCTGCCATTCTGGAATCTCACCTGGGGCAATACGCTCAATATGAGCACAACGTATTTGCCGCATTGAATACAGCATTCCTGCGTGATGCCGCATTGATAATTGTTCCAAAGAACACCACCATTAATGAACCGATTCATCTTTTATTTATTGCGGCTCAAAGTGAGGTCACCAGTTATCCACGCTGTTTATTGGTAGCTGAAACAGGGAGTCAGGTCACGATTATTGAAGATTATGTATCCCTTCAGAAAGCAACTTATATTACCAATTCCGTCACCGAGATCAGTTTGGCAGCCAATGCACATGTCCAGCATATCCGTGTTCAACGTGAAAACACTCAAGCCTTCCATTTGGCAAACTGTGCAGTTTCACTTGCCCGTGCCAGCAATTACCAATCGATCAGCGTTTCACTGGGATCACGGATTTCCCGCTATAACCTGGATGTTCATTTAACTGATGAAGCGGCAGAATGTGTCATCGATGGACTGACTCTGATTTCAGATCACCAACTGGCAGATACGCATACCTGTATCGACCATATAAAACCAAATGGCACCAGTCATCAACAGCATAAATGTATTGTCGATGGCTCAGCACATGCTGTGTTTAATGGGAAAATTATGGTACGCCCTCATGCGCAACGTACAAACTCATCGCAATCCAGTCGAAATTTGCTACTCAGCAGTACCGCACAAGTGGATACTAAACCGCAACTCGAAATTTTTGCTGATGATGTCAAATGCGCGCACGGCGCAACGGTTGGGCAGTTGGAGCAGGAGGAAATCTTCTATCTGGAAAGCCGCGGTCTATCAGAAGCAGCCGCACGCAATTTATTAACCTACGCATTTGGAGCAGAAATCATTCGCCGCATTCCTGTCACCTCGCTCAGACAGCAATTGGAGCAAGCAGTCCTTAATCAAACTCAGAGTAATGAATAATGGACTCAGTCGATGTCTCTCTGAAATCTGAAGCTTTCTCTGATCTTGATTGGGAAAAGATTCGCGCTGACTTCCCTATCCTTAAACTTAAAATAGACGGCAAACCGCTTATTTATCTGGATAATGCAGCATCCAGTCAAATGCCGCAACAAGTCATTGACCGTTTGGTGCGCTATCAGACCACGCAACATGCGAATATCAATCGTGCCGTCCACTATCTATCCGAAGTTGCCACGATGGAGTATCACAAGGCGCGTTGCAGATTGCAGCAATTTATCAATGCCCGCGAAGACAGAGAAATTATATTTACCAGTGGCACGACCGATTCAATTAATCTGGTCATGCACGGTTATGGCCGTAAATTTATCAAAGCGGGCGATGAAATTATCCTGACCACGCTGGAGCATCATTCCAATATTGTGCCCTGGCAAATGCTGGCGAATGAGAAAGGTGCAAAAATTCGCGTCGTTCCCATCAATGATAAAGGCGAGCTGGAAGTTGATGAATACGAAAAACTTTTTAATGAACGCACCAAATTCGTTGGTTTAATTCATGTATCCAATGCACTCGGTACCATCAATCCCATTAAGAGAATGATTGATTTTGCACATCAACACGGCGTTCCTGTCTTGATTGATGGTGCACAGGCAGCACCGCATATCATTGTGGATGTACAAGCGCTCGATTGTGATTTCTATGCCTTTTCCGCACACAAACTATGTGGCCCTACCGGAGTCGGCATACTCTACGGCAAGGCTGCTTTACTTGAAGCCATGCAACCCTTTAAAGGCGGCGGTGACATGATTGCCTCGGTCTCTTTCGAAAAGACCACCTACAACACCATTCCACATAAATTTGAAGCGGGCACCCCACCTATTGCCGCTGCGATTGGTTTTGGCGCTGCCATTGATTATTTAATGGCCATTGGCATTAAATCTATCGCAGCTTATGAACTGGCCTTGCTGGATTATGCGACTGAATGCCTTAATGAGATTCCAGGTGTCAGAATCATTGGTACGGCCGCAGAAAAAACGGCTGTCATTTCCTTTACGATCGACGGTATTCATCCGCATGATATTGGCACAATTCTGAATCAGGATGGCATTGCAGTCCGCACCGGACATCACTGCGCACAGCCTGTGATGCAGCGCTTTAAAGTACCAGCCACTTCTCGTGCTTCATTTGCCTTTTACAATAGAAAAACAGAAGTGGATGCTTTGATCGCCGGTATTAAAACAGTACAAAAGGTTTTTTTATAATGGTCACAAAATCACTGTATCAGGAAGTCATACTCGACCATAACAGAAAACCACGTAATTATGGCAAACTGGATTATGCCAGTCACCATGCAGTGGGCCATAACCCCTTATGTGGAGACCGTTTGGATATCACCTTGCAACTTGAAAATGATCAGATTAATAACATCGCATTTGAAGGTGAATCCTGCGCCATTTGTAAGGCTTCCGCTTCGATGATGACAGCCGCTGTCAAAGGAAGATCTCGTTTGGATGCGGAAATTTTAATCCATGAGTTTCGGGAATTGGCCACTGGCAAACTGGATATTGATCACCCGCATCATCTGGGACGACTGACAATTTTTTCGGGCATACGTGACCTACCCACACGAGTTAAATGCGCCATCTTGCCTTGGCACACGCTACAAGCCGCACTCAATTCAATAGATAACGCATCGACTGAAAATAATGATTCAGCGCAAGCTGTATCAAGCAAACTTTGACTTGATTGAGTAGCACTTAGCTTGTGTGATTTGCGCATATATCAAACCAATTGAGCGCTAACCACCTAATACGATCCCGTCATCGATGCTCAAACAACCTTCATGAATACGAATTGCATAACTCAGTATATATAAAAACCAAAATGCCAAAAATTGCTGATATCGAAGGAACACCGAACAAAAATGCTTTGAAGTTTATCCTCAAGGAACCCTTGACCTGGGGAATCGCGCGATCATTCGATAATGCCGAAGCCGCCAAGGATGATCCTCTGGCCTCGGCGCTATTTGATATTGATCATGTCACGAATGTTTTTTACATTGATCATTGGATCACGGTTACGCAAGATGGTGAAGCCAACTGGCAAGATCTGGCACGAGAAATCGCAGATCCCATTCGGGCGGCACCAGCCGCTTCCGCTCAATCTGCTGAAACGGTAGCTGCTGCCAGTAACGCATTAGTTGATTTAAGCCCGGAAGATCAATTACGGCTGGAAAGAATCAATGTTTTACTGGATGAGGAAGTGCGCCCCTATTTGCAACACGATGGCGGTGATTTGCACGTATTGGGGCTTAAAGGCAATATCTTGCGAATCCACTACCAAGGAGCATGTGGCACTTGCCCAAGTTCTATATCAGGTACGCTGAAAGGGATTGAGAATATGTTAAAAACGATCGAACCTGATATTCAGGTTATCGCAAGCTAATAAGAAAGAAATTCTAAGCCATTGACCATTGACCATTGACCAAGTATCCATTTTTGAGGCGCATAACTATTCTATATAGCGAAAACCAGGATAACATGAACCGCTTCTCCCATTCGCACAGTCGATCAACCCTAAGTCCGGGCATATCCCTGGAAAACATAATCAAGACAATCTACCCATAACAAATGACTCGCCAGGCTACCTGAACTTGATTATCCTTCCTTGCCAGAGCTTAATTGGATCTCAGGTCGTACAGCTCAGGAGAGTCATTTCAAAAAACAAATTTGCCCGAAAATGAGATCTGGTTTATTCTTTGCCCCCTGCCTATATTCAGATTTACAGATTGGAGAAGTGACCGAGCGGCTTAAGGTGCACGCCTGGAAAGCGTGTGTACGGCTCAAACCGTACCGCGGGTTCGAATCCCGCCTTCTCCGCCATTTCTCCCTCCGCACAAATCCAAGAAAGTATAA
>CAKKRO010000194.1:8619-17429 GCA_919902625.1 Nitrosomonadaceae bacterium | reverse complement strand
AAAATAATCCGCATCCGCCCGGATGGATCTGTGCCCGCCGGCAACCCTTTTGTTAATGATCCTAAAGCCAAGCCGGAAATCTGGTCGTATGGTCATCGCAGTGTGCAGGGCGCCGCCATTCATCCCAAAACAGGCGAATTATGGATCCATGAGCATGGCCCAAAGGGCGGTGATGAAATCAATATCCCCCAGCCCGGCAAAAATTATGGCTGGCCCAAAGCCAGTTATGGCACTCATTACAATATGGTTCCGATAAAAGATGAGCATGCCGGACAGGGTTTTGAGGAACCCATTCATTACTGGACGCCTTCCATCGCACCTTCCGGCATGGTGTTTTATACCGGCAACCAGTTTCCAGGGTGGCGTGGCAGCCTGTTTGTCGGCGCACTGGCAGGCCGGCATGTGTCCCGCCTGCCAACGGATGGCAAGAAAATTCTTGGTGAAGAACAGCTACTAACGAATACAGTGCGTTTCCGTGATGTGGAACAAGGCCCGGATGGCGCGCTGTATTTATTGACGGATGAAGAAAATGGAAAACTTCTAAGGATTACCCCGAAACATTAAGCGGGTTGAATGTGCCTAAACCCCTGGAAAACAGCTCAGCACGTTATAAAAAGAAATCATATCCATAATAAACTACGCTAGAATAAATCCCGTTTTATATTTCACCCTGTTGAGCATTCCAAAACAAAGACTGGCCTGCCATTATCTTATGCAACTCTACCCAAGCAGTCATTATTAATGGATACACTTGATCTTAAGAATCCCACGCTCTATATCAACCGCGAACTGAGTCTGCTGGAATTTAACCGGCGCGTCATTGAACAAGCAAAAGATGAAAGCTTACCGCTGTTGGAAAGATTGCGTTTTTTATGTATTGCCAGCACCAATTTGGATGAGTTTTTCGAAATCCGCGTGGCCGGCTTGAAACAGCAAGTCAAATACAGCTCCGTGCAAACGGGGGCGGATAATCTGTCTCCAGCCGAAGTACTGGCACGTGTCAGTGAAACAGCGCACCAGTTTGTGGAAGAACAATACAGCGTCTGGAATGACATGATCATCCCTGCGCTGGCCAAGGATAAAATAAGGCTGTTACGCCGTTCACAATGGAAACCCTTACTCAGCCGCTGGGTGCATCGCTACTTTAAGGATGAAGTATTACCCGTTCTGAGTCCGATTGGCCTGGATCCGGCGCATCCTTTTCCTAAGGTTCTGAACAAAAATCTCTATTTCATTATATCGTTGGAGGGAAAAGACGCCTTCGGACGAGATTCAGGGCTGGCCATTGTGCAAGCACCCCGTTCATTGCCCAGAATTGTCCAGATTCCAGCAAAATATAGCGGAGGAAATCATGATTTTGTTATGCTCTCATCGATTATCCATGCCCATGTCGGTGATCTGTTTCCCGGTATGAATGTAACCGGCTGCTATCAATTCAAAGTCACGCGCGACAGCGATTTGTTTATTGATGATGAAGAAATCGACGATCTGCTGCGGGCGCTTGAAGGTGAATTACCCTCCCGCAGATTCAGCGATGCGGTGCGCCTGGAAGTGGCGGACAATTGCCCGGACAATCTGAGCCGTTTCCTGCTGCAAAAATTTGAATTACAACCCAATGATCTTTATCAGGTGAATGGCCCCGTCAATCTGGGCCGTTTGCTTGCCATCTGTGACCTGGTCGACCGCCCGGAATTGAAATTTTCCGGCTTCACACCCGATATCCCCAAACGGCTGCTCAAGAATACGAATATTTTTGATGTCCTGCATAATGGCGACATCCTGTTGCATCATCCTTTTCAGTCGTTTGCGCCGGTCATCGATTTTCTGCGGCAGGCCGCTGCCGATCCCAATGTATTGTCCATCAAGCAAACGCTTTACCGTACCGGAGCGGATTCAGCCGTCGTTGAAGCACTGAAAGTAGCGGCACGCGCCGGCAAGGAAGTCACCGTGGTGATTGAGTTGCGGGCAAGATTCGATGAAGAAGCCAATATTGAACTGGCCAGTGAATTACAGCAGGCTGGCGCGCATGTTGTGTACGGTGTGGTCAATTATAAAACCCATGCCAAAATGATTCTGGTGGTCAGAAGAGAAGGCCGTACCTTACGCCGGTATATCCATTTGGGTACAGGGAATTATCATGCCCGGACTGCGCGTTTGTATACTGACTATGGCCTGCTGAGCTGTGACAAGGCCATCGGTGAGGATGTGAACAAGCTTTTTCACCAGTTAACCGGTCTGGGGCGGGCAGGCAAATTGAAAAAACTGCTGCAGTCTCCCTTCACCTTGCACAAAGGGATACTGAGCTATATCGAGAAAGAAATCAGCGCCGCGAATGCAGGAAAAAAAGCCTGGATCATTGCCAAAATGAATGCATTGGCTGATCCGGAAATCATCGCTGCTTTATACAAGGCTTCACAGGCCGGCGTCAAAATAGATCTGATCATCCGCGGCGTGTGCTGCCTGCGTCCCGGAATCAAGGGGGTTTCGGAGAATATTAATGTGCGTTCCATCGTAGGCCGTTTTCTGGAGCATACCCGTGTTTATTATTTCCATAACGGGGGCGAAGAGCTGGTATTTTGCTCCAGTGCTGACTGGATGACGCGAAATTTACATTACCGGGTTGAAGTGTGCTTTCCTATTGAAGAGAAACGCACCAGCGACACAGTCATTGATTACGGATTGTTGAGTTATCTCTCAGACAATACTCAGGCTTGGTCACTCCAAAGCGATGGATCCTACAAACGCTTAAAACCCGGCACTTCTAAACCCCGTTCGGCACAGCAACTACTGTTGGAGCATTACTGTGGCCTGCCTTAACAGGCCGTTTAAAAACTATCTGCTTTGCCGCTACGTGTTAAAAACAGGCTCAAAATGCTCATTTATCTGGCATAAACTGCGCTTTTTCGCCTGTTTTTGCCTTGCATGGCCGCCTCGAATACGTTTTTCAATGGCCTGTTAATCGAATATCAACTTAACATCCGCAATCTCCAGAAAACTTTTCTCCGTATTCAGATCCACTAACGTTAAAGGGTGTTTATCCAGCCAACCTGATGGAAAATGCAGATTCACCCTGTTTTTGTTCACGCCGGCCCGTATTTCCGGCAAGCTACTATTGGACCGGCTTCTATGCAGAACAACCGCCAGTCTTAACAAGACAGATAATCTGATGATAGAAGCTCTCCTCGAATAGGTAATGGACTCGAATTCTTCCAGTGGAAACTTTCTGCGATGGCTTCGAACAAGCATTGCCAGCTTGGTTTGCTCTTGCCGGGAGAAGCCTGCCAGGTCTGAATTGGCGGTCAGGTAGGCGCCATGCCGGTGATACTGGTTATGCGCAACTGATAGACCGATTTCGTGGATCAGGGCACCCCACTGTAATAATTTTAAATCTGTTTTTTCATCCAGTTCCCAATCTGCTTTTACTTGATGAAAAAATGCTTCAGCCGTTTCCTTGACTCGATTCGCCTGCTCCATATCGACGTTGTACCTTTGCGATACATCCAGAATGGTTTTGTCTCTGATATCCTCATTATGCACACGGCCTATCAGATCATGCAGCAAGCCCTCGCGCAATGCACCCTCAGATACATTGATCTTCTCCAGATTCAAGGCTTCAAAAACTCCAGACAATATCGCCACACCGCTGGCGAATACAGGTTTCCTGCGTTCTGATAAACCGGTGAGGTTAATCGACGCGCTATCGCCCATGGCAATGAGCGTTTCTGTCAATCGAGTCAGCGCTGAGGCGGTGATACCCGAATCGCACCAGCCTTGCGCCTGCACCACATCGCGGATGGTCATAATCGTGCCGGAAGATCCCAATGCATGATCCCAACCCATTTTTTTATACGTCACTTCGATGGATTCCAGTTCCTGCATCGCAAACAAAACCGCTTTGCGCATTTTCTTAGCTTTTATCTTGCCATCCTCAAAAAAGCGCTGCCCCACATTAACACACCCCATATAAAGGCTTTCGGTATAGTAGGCATCAAAACCCCGGCCAATAATCAATTCCGTGCTGCCGCCGCCGATATCAATCACCAGGCGCTTATTGACTTCATCATACAAGCTATGCGCGACCCCTGAGTAAATCAGTCTTGCTTCTTCACGACCGGCAATGATCTCTATCGGATGGCCCAGCGCAATATACGCCTGAGACAAGAAAACACCGCCATTGCGCGCCTGACGCAGTGTATTGGTACCGACTGCGCGAACATTCACATGAGGAATTTCTCTGATGCGTTGTCCAAATCGTTGCAAACATTCCAGTGCCTGCTGCATCGATTCCTTCGATAATTCCTGTTTGTCGTTCAATCCTGAAGCCAGCCTGACCATCTCCTTCATGCGATCAATGATCTGTAGACGGCCATCCACCCAATTAGCCACTATCATGTGAAAGCTGTTAGAGCCTAAATCTACAGCGGCATAGGATTCATCCATATTTAAAGTCATAGGAATGGTAGTATATTAGGCAAATTAACGGATTCCATAAAAATACTCATGCAAGAACATAAGCTTATAATAATGCGTCATGCCAAATCAGATGGGTCTGAAGAAAATCGATCAGATTTCGATCGCCCTCTGACAACACGCGGGAGAAAAGCCGCAAAGTCAATGGGAAAATGGTTGAAAAAGAACCAATATAGCATGGATCGAATCATTTGTTCGCCTGCATTACGGGCAAAGCAAACATGTCAATTGGTCTTAAAGAAACTGGGCATAACGGAAAATAATGTACTTTGGGAAGCCAAAATCTATGAGTCATCACTGAAAAACTTGCTCTCTCTTGTCAATCAATATAGCAAAGGTGCCCATACGCTATTCATCATTGGCCATAATCCCGGCCTTGATCAATTACTCTGTTATCTATCCAGGGATCCACCACGGCTTAGCAGTTCAGATAAGTTACTAACAAGCGCCGCAGTGGCGGTGCTTGATTATGGCAACGCTGCAATCACGACAAAACCCCATCAGGCATACCTGCAATACCTGATCAGACCCAAAGAATTATAAAAGATGCCGGCAAGTTTTATAACAATAAAGCTTTCTTGTCTAGATTGTTCTCTGGAGTTGTCTGATAATTGTACTTATAATTCAAACCACATAAGCCCGGAACCCAATGAAGGAGAATGGTTTGCTTTTAACACATGACGATCGCAAGATCAGTATTATTGGCGGCCTGCTATTGTTGGGATTGACTCTGACGACAGGTATTGCAGTCTATAGCGCGATGCAACAACAAATTGAATCCGTACTCGGTAGAGGTCTGGATGTCGCTTTACAAGGCAAAGCGCTTCTCATTGAAAGTCAAGTTGAAAAAGGGGTAGCGGATACTCGTGCGTTGGCTCTCCGCCCTTTTCTGATTCAATCAATGCAGGAACTCAATGCGCAACCAGATAACGATAGCGCGTTGCATGATCTTGCGCGTAACGTCAACTCATTGATGCAGGCCGGTTTTTCTGCGGCAACCGTTTATGATATGCATGGTAACGCATTGTCGCAAGTAGGCCGTTTCTCCGAAAACCAGGCCCAGTCATTACCACTGAGCAAGCACAATAATACTTCCCTAATATGGGACGGACAGTTTGTTCTACGTACCAGTAAAGATGTATTAGACGAAGATAAGCGTCGTATTGGCAGCATCACAACGGAAATCACACTACCGCAACTAACCCGCAGATTCAGTGAAATAAGGTCGATCGGTGAAACCGGAGAATTTATATTGTGCGCACCACCGGGACAAGGCAAGCAGGAAATGGCTTGCTTAATAAGCCAAGTTGATGGTGTAAAATTTAAGTACTTGAAACGTGCGACGGGAGATGGGGTACTGCCGATAAGTTATGCATTAGATGGAAAAAGCGGCGTTATCGCCGTAAAGGATTACCGTCAAGTACCGGTAATAGAAGCATACGCACCATTACGCACTATCGGCCTCGGCATGATTCTGAAACTGGACGAAGAGGAATTATTCAGGCCAGTCACTGAAGAATTGAAAAACATCATTCTTTATCTTGCCGGACTGATTATCGCCGAAATACTGCTATTGAACTGGTTTGTACGCAAACTGATCACGTCAGAAAGAGAAGCACGCACTGCCAAGGAAAAAGCCGAGCAATTTTCTGTTGAGCTGAGCCATAAGGAGATTGAGCTGCGTGAACGTCTGAAGGAAATCACTTGCCTTTATGAGATCCGCCGCAGCATGGGGCTGGAGTTATCAGTGGATGAAGCATGTCAGCAGATTCTCAAACACCTGATACCAGCGATGCAATATCCGGAGGATACTTCCGTAGTGATCGAACTCGATGGCAGACAAATCACTTCCAAGAATTATAATCAGAATCTCACCCATGAACTGAAATCGAAGATCAAAATCAACGACAAGGTATGTGGCCAATTAAGTGTATTCTATCCCGAAGAAAAGCCTTTTCTGGTACTGGAAGAACAAAGGCTTATTGACGCGATTGCAAGTGAGCTGGCACGGTGGCTTGAACGCAAACACATTGATGAATTACTACGCGAGCGTTTAAAGGAAATCACTTGTCTCTATGAAATCCGGCGTGAAATTGGCATGGAATCATCGATAGATAATGTCTGTCAGAATATTTTCGAACATCTGATTCCAGCCGTGCAATTCCCTGAGATTGCAACGGCTGTCATCGAACTGGATAATTGGCAGTTCACTTCCGGAAAATATCATCAAGACCTCACACAGCCGTCATTGCAATCAAAGAAAAAAATTACCGGCAGAATACATGATCATTCACGTGCAGCAAGAGATCCAGCCTGTACCTGCCGGTCTGAGATTAGTGTCAACGGCAAAGTCTGCGGGCAATTACGTGTATTCTACCCCGCAGATAAACCATTCCTGGTACCGGAAGAACAGAAGCTCGTCAATGCCATCGCGAGTGATCTGGAGAGTTGGCTTGAACGTAAACGCTTAGAACAGGCATTGGTATTTATAGCGGAAGAGCAGGCGCATACGATCGGACAGGAATTGCATGACAATCTCGGTCAGCAGGTTGCCGCAATTGGCTATCAGGCAAGAGCCTTAGAGAAAAAAATATTTGCCATGGGAAATGAGAGCATGGCAACCGTAGCCGCCTCCATTGCCTCGCAAGCGCAGATCGCTGTCATACAGATCAAGCAACTCGCTCAAGGGCTGCTGCCCTTTGAACTGGAAGCCAATGGCCTAATACCGGCATTGCAAACGTTAGCAGCGAGAATAGCGGCGACTTATAATATTACTTGTGATTTTTTATGTAAAAATGGGATCGCCATTAATGATAATAGTCTGGCACTTAACCTGTATCGAATTGCCCAGGAAGCTGCCAATAATGCAATACGTCACGGTAAAGCGCAGCATATAACCCTATCGTTGACTTCCGGGAAAGGAATACTTTGTCTATCGATTTGTGATGACGGCAGCGGTTTTGCAGGGATTGATGCCGATCATCAAACAGTATCGGGAATGGGCATTAAAATTATGCAATACCGTGCAAGGCAGTTGGGTGCAAAGCTGGAATTTCTATCACGTAGCGAAGGCGGCACAGAAGTTCGTTTAGAAATGCGGATGGCTTAATATGTCAACAGAGAAAGCAAAAGTCATGTTGGTGGATGATCATGCCATGCTAAGGCATGGCATGGCGATGCTCATCAATCTGGAACCCGATATGGAGGTATTTGCTGAAGCGGGTGACGGCAATGAAGCACTGGCGATACTCAAGAAAAATGGCCCTGCCGATATTGTTTTGTTGGATGTCACTCTTAAGACAGTATCCGGTTTCGAAGTGATAAAAAGCATGCACGCTCTGATTCCTTCTCTCCCTGTACTTTTTATTTCCATGCATGATGAATCGGTATATGCTGAACGCGCTTTACGAGCCGGAGCGCGTGGTTATGTCATGAAGCAGGAGCCTGGTGAAGTATTGCTGACTGCTATCCGTGAAGTATTAAAGGGGAACGTATATTTAAGCAAACAAATGCACGAGAAGTTACTGAAACGGATGGTAACAGGCGGTTCAGAACCTGAACAGTTGATCAACACCCTGACTCCCAGTGAATTTGAAGTACTCCATTTGATTGGATCAGGACATAGCAGCCAGGAAATCGCCAAGTTACTTTGCCGCAGCATTAAAACCATTGAAACACATCGTTTTAATATCCGAGTCAAGTTGAATCTGAAAGATGGTGCCGATTTGATACGTTACGCCACTCGCTGGATCTCCGAGGAACATTAAGAATGCTTACCCGGAGAAGGTCAAGCAATCATGGTCTTTTCTGCCGGACAGACTGTTGCCTAATGGTTTCCCTGATTAAAAAACAATAGTTTCCCCAATATACTCGGTAATGCCGGCTGAGATAGGATGCGCACCTGTATCATTCTACTTGGAGCTATTACTATCATGAATACAAAACTGGGAAAATATTTTGCAGTTTTACCTATGCTTTCTCTATTGGTCGCCTGTGCGCAATTGAGTCATCTGGAAGCGCAAGATACAGATAGCGGAAAGATGGTACAGAATGCCAAAACGCATAGCGATCATACGAATTTGGCAAATTACTATGACGATCTGGCTAAAGAAATGGTAGCAAAAGTTGAAGAAAAAAAGGAAGCGCTAGAAGAATACGAGGATCATAGTTATTATTATGGTCGACAAGGCCAGGATTTTAAATCACATACTTTGGCCAATATTCGCTATTACGAGGAAACTGCGGAAGATGCCATAAAGCGTGCGGGTTTTCATCGGAAAATAGCAGCAGAATTGTTACAGCGGAATCATGCCATGCCAACAGAAATACCCAATCAGCAG
>CAKKRO010000194.1:0-8519 GCA_919902625.1 Nitrosomonadaceae bacterium | reverse complement strand
ACTCAAAGATGAAATATAGAAAGTGGCTATTATTTGTTATAGCAAGCAGTTCGCTATTTTCCGCCACCTATCCAGCCACCCTTCATGCCAATAATCTTAGAAACTTTGCTAAAGAAAGCAAGATAGAATTTGGCGGCTGGATTAATGGGGGCGCAACCTTCAATCCCAGCCAAACTAATGGATTTAATGGTCCGGTTATTTTTGCCGATCAGGCTAACCGGTTTCAACTGAACCAATTTAATTTGTTTATGCGACGCCCGGTTGTATCGGAAGGCAAATCATGGGGTTTGGGTGGGCGCTTTGATTTTATGTTTGGAACAGATGCCATTTTTACTCAAGCTTTTGGTGTTCCAACTTTTGATGTAAATTCCGGAGAGCCTTTAAAAAGGAGTGACTGGGATCTTAACTTATGTTGTTCTTCCTCCCGTACCTATGGAATCGCTCTTCCGCAAACTTACCTGGAAGCCTATGCACCCGTTGGCAATGGGCTCAACATCAAATTAGGCCATTTCTATACACCGACCGGTTTTGAGACTGTCCCGGCACCTGACAATTTCTTTTATACGCGCGCCTATACGTTGAATGTCGGCGAACCGTTTACTCATACCGGTATGTTGGCAAACTACACAATCAATAAAAACTGGTTAATTCTGGGAGGACCTCTCACTGGCAGTGCTAATGGCGGCTGGGATGGAGGATTGAATAGAGAACTGGGTAATTGGAGTGGACTTGCAGGCTTTACTTGGACCAGTGATAATCATCAAACCTCATTCCATTTCTCCGGTACTTATGGCGAGACTTCCACACGAAGTAGCGAGCCTTGGGGATTTTATAATATTGTATTGCAACACAGAATTAACCCTAAAACCCTGTTAGTTCTGCACCATGTCTATGGCCATGCCGGTGGCGTTTTATTAAACAATCTGAAATACACCAATGCGACAAGAGATGCCGAATGGTTTAGTGCTATCGCACATTTATACTATGACCTGACCGATAACTTGTCAGCAGGTATTCGAGGTGAGTGGTATCGTGACCAAGATGGCTTTCGTAATCCATCTCCTTTCCGGATTGCAGCAGCTACCAATATCGTTAATGGCGCCGCAGTCAGTTACGCAGGTAATCTCAACAGTGTCACCATTACGCCAGCGGATTATTATGCAGCAACAGTAGGTCTGAACTGGAAAGCAGCTAAAACGTTGGGACTTAAATGGGACTCCATCAAGAAGCTGAATATTCGTCCTAACATCCGCTACGACAGAGTTGATGCTTATCACGCAGCTGCTTACAGACCATTCGCCGGCAATAAAGATCAGATTTTATTTTCACTTGATTTCATGCTGCCCTTTTGATGAACCTTATTGAGAAGCTAGAAGCCACCCACCCGCTAGCGGGTGGGTGGCTTGGTTCCTGCTCAGATCCTGTGCAGAATATATTACCTCACTGCCGTAGAACCATGATCTAAATTGATCTTCGCTTTATTGATTGAACTATCTTGCTCCGGTGTCATTCTTCTATGAAGACCAGCATTGTTCAGACTTTCTTCCAAAACTTCCTCGTATTCGTGAATATTGGCTGAGGTATGTGATTGGAAGTCTTGACCTTGTCTGCCATAGTAATAAGGATGCGTTTCATATTCTACGAGTAATTCTTTATTTTCGTGTAATTTTACTTCTGCTTCCTTGGCCAGGTTTTCATAATGTTTTGCCAAAGCTACATGGTCGTTATCATCAATTCCATCCACTGCAAATGCGGATGAAACGGACAAGCTAAGTGCAACCAATGGTAGCAATATTAAAAGTTTTAGTGCTTTCATGCTAAGTGTCCTCCCGATATAAATGAACAGTATCATCCTAACTCAGTCAACACTCGGTGCATATTGGGGAAACTCTTGTTTTTTACTACAGGAAACCCTTAGATCTTACTTGGCGAACAATCTTATATCATGTTAGGCGAATTCTGGGATCAACCAGTGTATAAGAGATATCAGTCAAAATTAAACCCACTATATAAAGCATTGAGCCTAAAAAAACCATCGCCCTCACAACCGCAAAATCCTGTGAATTAATGGCGTCAATGGTATAACTGCCAAGCCCGGGAATACCAAAGAATGACTCGACCAGCAAACTGCCCAGAAACAATAAAGGCACCACCACAACAGCACCTGTCAAGATGGGAATCATTGCATTTCTTAGCACATGCCTGAATAAAACAATGCGCTCAGACAAACCTTTTGCTCTGGCCGTACGTACGTATTCTTTATTCATTTCTTCCAGGAAGATTGTACGATACCAGCGCGTATTGGACCCTGCACTACTCATTACACCAATTATGACCGGCAATAACAGAAATTTCCCCGCATCCAATCCGTTTTCGTAGCCCGATATGGGCACCAAATGCCAGAGCTTGCTCACTAGAAATTGTCCCGCAATGATATAAAACAAACTGGAAATCGACATCAGCGCCACGCACAAAACCACTCCCCAGAAATCAATATAAGTCGCGCGAAAAAAAACCATCAGTAAAGCAAAAGTGATGTAGGCAATCAATCCCAGGATAAACACAGGCAGTGCAATTGCAAGACTGGGGATCATGCGCGATTTGATCTCTTGTGCAATATCACGCCCATCATCTGCTCGCCCAAAATCGAACATAAACATCGATACCGATTTTTCAAAAAAAATGGTGTTCGTTAATTTTCCCAGCTTCTCGTCTTCTTGATTGAAAAGCAGAGGCTTATCATAACCCCGCTCAGCTTTCCATTTTTCAATCGCCTCAGGCGTTACATATTTAATGCCTAGTTGCATACGCGCCATGTCATCGGGCGTATTCACTACAAAAAATAAAGCAAATGTAATGAGATTAACTCCAATAAGAATCGGTATTGCATAAAGAATACGTCTAAGAATATAGCTAAGCATCGTCACTGCTCAGTTGAAAATTCAAGATGGCACCTGACTGACTCCGGTGCTGCGCTCGCGACGGAGAAAAGCAGTTATGGCAGGAACAAAGCTGATCGCCAGTAAAATCAATATTAAGGCAATCGGCCACAGCACCGGCTCATTCCATTCACGACGCTTTTGCTCTCTCAGATTTGCATCGATCTTGAAATATTTAAGATTATTATTCGATATCCTGTTTGGCTTCACATTCTGATACCAGGAATGATATAGACCATAGTCTTTTGGATGATACCCCCACAGCCAGGGAGCATCGTAACGCAATATGTCCACCATACGATCGATGATTTGCTGACGTTTTGGACCATCTTCCATATTCTTCATCTGTTCAAATAACTGGTTGTATTCTGCATTATCGTAATTGGCGGCATTCTCGCCATTATTGCCCACCTTACGCTGCGGCCCATACAATAAAAACAAAAAATTCTCAGGATCAGGATAGTCTGCATTCCAGCCCCATTCGAAAATCTGTGCATTCCCTTTACGGATCTTGTCCTGGAAACGATTATAATCAGTGCTTCTAACGATTAATTGTATATTTAATTTCTGGAATTGTTTACGCATCCAGTCGAGCTTGGATCTATCTTCGGAACTACGTGCAGTCACATCAAAATACAGGATCAATGGCGCGCCTGTTCTCCGGTCTATTCCATCTGGATAACCCGCTTCTGCCAACAAGGCCTTTGCCACTTGAATTGATTTACGCTGCGGCTGATCATTAACCCAATCATATACTACGGGATTGATCCCTTCTTTTCCTTCGCGATAGCCTGCAATGCCTGGCGAAATGGGACTCTGAGCTGGTAATCCACGGCCATTTGCAAAAATTGAAATAAATTCCTCATAATCCACCGCAATTGAAATGGCTTGCCTCAGTTTTCTGGCTGATTCACGTTCCCGTTCAGTACTGCCGCCAACAACCGGATCTAGCATATTAAAACCCATATAATAAGTCGATACCGCCACCGCTGTCTCCAATCGTATCCCTTGCGCGGCCATTTCTTCAGTGACAGTGGCCTCTCCCTGGCCTACCAACTGTACGGCTTGATCAAAACTGTCTGATCCAATCCCGGTAGCATCATAATAACCCTGCAGAAATTTATTCCAGCGTGGAATACTCTCTTTCTCGCGGGTATAAACAATTTTATCGATAAAGGGCAGTTTCTTACCGGCATCAACCAACAAATCATTCTCCTCATCCCCTGGCATCCCCTCGGCTGGGTAGTATTCATCCTGAAAATTCGGATTTTTCTCTAACACCATTCTCAGATTAGGATTATTCTCGGTCAGCATATAGGGGCCTGTACCGATGGGATACCAGTCCAGCGTAATATTTTTTTGTATCAATCCCTTCTGAGAATAAAAAAGATCAGCCTCCCAGGGAATAGGAGCAAAAAAAGGCATAGCCAGCCAATACATGAATTGTGGATACTTGCCCTTTATTTTTATATGATAAGTATGGGTATCCACGACATGCACACCTTCCAATTCCTGATCTCTCAAATCCAGATATGTCTTTTCTTCCGGTTGAGCCTGATCAAGTTGTTTTAACACATTGACATAATCCTTAAGCCCCACTATGTAGTCCGCCATAAGTCCGTATATCGGCGAATGCAACCTAGGATGCGCCAAGCGTTTGATCTGATACACATAATCTTCTGCGGTCAGTTCACGTGTGCCCGTTTGTGAAAAATCTGATAACTTAAATATAGCAGCCAATTCCTGATCGTTCACGTTATGGTATAACCAATCACCCTGCTCGTTTCTTGCAAGCGCTGGATGGGGCTGAAAGAAGATCTCCGGCTTAATTGAAATCTCATAAATACTATAGGCAATATGGTCAGCTTCAGCATCCTCAGGGAGCTGATTGCCTTCATGATCAAAATACGTTACAACGGGCATTTCTTTTGCCGTCGATGGAATTAATGCAAAAGGACGCTTTAAATAATGATATTGGAGCGGGGGTTGATAAATCTGTGCGGTAAATTGAATCTCATTGGAACTATAGGATTGCACGGGGTCAAGGTGTTTGGGCCGTTCAGTAAACACATTATAAAAAATATTTTTTCCTGTATCCGCCGCTGGATAAGGATTATTCCAATTATTTTCACTACAGGCCGATAATAAAACCGCCTGTAGAATCAACACCCATAATGTCGTAACTATTCTTTTCATAACGGCCATAGTTTATCGGAATTAGCTTGCTCCCAATAAATATAACGCACATATCCTATGTATCTTCCATTGCAGCATTCCACCTTATTGGATCCTTAAGCTATAATTCGTTAATTCTCTAAATTTTACAAGGAAATTTTATGGGTTTTCTCGCGAATAAACGTGTACTCATTACCGGATTACTGAGCAACCGTTCAATTGCTTATGGTATCGCCAAAGCAATGAAACGCGAAGGCGCATCATTGGCTTTTACTTACCAGGGAGAAGAGGTACGCGGGCGGGTCGAGAAACTGGCGGCTGAATTTGATAGTAACTTGTTATTCCCCTGTGATGTAGCCAACGATAACGAAATCGCACAATGTTTTGAGAACCTGCAAAAACATTGGGATAGCCTGGACTGTATTATTCATTCGATTGCTTTTGCTCCACGTGAAGCGCTGACAGGCGATTATCTGGAAAGTGTCAACAGGGAAGCCTTTCGCATCGCACATGACATCAGCGCCTATAGCTTTTCCGCGCTTGCCAAAGCAGCTCTGCCTTTAATGCAAAACAGAAACGGTGCACTGTTAACATTAAGCTATTTAGGTGCGGTACGGGTTATGCCAAACTATAATGTGATGGGATTGGCTAAAGCCAGTCTCGAAGCAAATGTCCGTTTCATGGCTTCCAGTCTGGGTCCCAAAGGAATACGCGTAAATGCCATTTCTGCCGGTCCTATCAAGACTCTGGCCGCTGCCGGTATTGGAAATTTTGGGAAATTATTAGGCTATACCGAAAAGGTTTCACCATTACGCCGCAATGTCACAACCGATGAGGTTGGCAATGTTGCTGCCTTCTTATGTAGCGATCTAGCCAGTGGCATAACCGGAGAAATAACTTATGTGGATGCCGGTTTCAATACAGTTGCTTTTGATCTGCAGGACTAGAAATTATCCTGTTTAACCTTTACATCATACTTTTGTCTGAGCGCAGCCAGATAGGAAGACATCTCCTCTTGAGTAATCATTTGCTGTAGCTGCTTATTAAAGTTGCTGAGATTTTCTTTTTCTGCAGACTCGGGCTCTATAACCTTACTAATCCGTATCAGGCTATATCCTCCTTTTGGATCAACTGTCCCTGTATAAACAGGCAGATTATCGGTTTCCGCCCTAAAAATTGCCCGTAACGTCTCATGGTCCAAACCTTGCGACTGCATATAAGATATCTGTTTTGTGTCACCCCAGGTTACATCAACATCCTCTTCGCCAGCTTGTAAGCGTGCAAGCTTTGCTTGCCCCTCTTCGATCGTCAGCGCCTCAGCCATTTGCTTCTTAAGCTTCTCGACAATTTGATCTTTAACTACCATCATCGATTGCGCAGCAGCAGGTCTATGTTCAACGATACGGGCGGATACAAATGTATCGGGCTTCACTTCAATCGCTTCAGTATTACGCTGATTTGTAATCGCATCGTCTGAGAAAATAGCCGATAGCAGCTTCTCATTAGCAAGAATAGAAGGTTCTGCTGAATTTCTTGTAATCCAGTCACTCTTTTGCAGGGTTAATTCAAATTTTTCCGCTGCTGCCTGAAGATTATCGCCTTGCTCATAGACTATATTACTAAAATCTTCAGCAATCTCCCCAAACATGCTTCCCATCATCTGTATTTTTAGTTTCTTCTCAATCTGCTCTCGCACATCTTCCAGATCGGGGTATTTTTCTTCTTTGATATCGGTTAATTGAATAATATGCAAACCAAAATCCGTTTCCACCAGGTCACTGACTTCATTTAATTGCATTGAAAAAATCTTGTCCTCGAAAGATTTAACCATGACACCACGGCCAAAGAAACCAAGATCCCCCCCTTGAGTGGATGAACCAGGATCATCCGAGTGCTCCTTTGCAATTTCTGCAAACTGCTCCGGGTTCTGCCTAACCTGCGCCAATATACCTTCTGCCTTGTCTCGCGCCGCTTGTTTCTCATCCTCTGATGCATCAGCAGGTACGCTAATCAAAATATGACTGGCTTTCCGCTCTTCAGATTGACCAAATTCATCCGGGTGCTCATCAAAATAGGCGCGAACCGCTTCATCACTGATTGTTTCATTTTGGGCTATCGCATCCAGCGACAAAACCAAATATTCAACCCGCGCACGTTCAGGCAAATAAAAGTCGACTTTATGCTTCTCATAGTAAGCATTGATATCAGCTTCTTCTGGCATCACCTGCGATAGAAACTGTTCCGGTTCAATCTGTAATTGACTGATTTCACGCTGCACTTCACTTAAATACTTCACCCTATCAGCAACTGTTTTAGGCGCGAACCCATTCTCGCTGTAACCATCTAATAATTGCTGCAATAAAAGCTCCTGGCGCACACGTGATTCAAATAGCGCCGGAGTCAATCCCTGAGCGCGCAATAATTCTTCATACTGCTGCTTGGAAAACTGATTATCTTTTCTAAACGCGGGGATATCTCGAATTGTATTCACCAGCTGTGAATCGAGAACAATGAACCCATTGTTAATGGCTTCTTGATGTAATAATCGCTGCTGAATCAGTCTTTCCAGAACCGAGTTTCTTACTTCGAAAGTATCAAGCATTGCACTGTCGAAATTAGCACCTGACATGGTACGCATTCTCTCATGATGGTCACGTAATGCTTGTTCATACTCACGACGTGGTATTTCTTCACCATCAACTATTGCAACATAGCCTTCTCCGCTGTCGCTGCGATATGATTCCACCCCCCAAAACAAAAAAGGCAATACTGCCAGACCCATAATGACTTGAACGACACGTTTTTTACGGTTGACGAAATCAAACACAATTAAGACCTGAGAATACTAAAAAGTGAAAAATAGGATCGAAGAATTTTTATACTTTAAGCGGATACAATATTATTTGGCGGAGTGGACGGGACTCGAACCCGCGACCCCCGGCGTGACAGGCCGGTATTCTAACCAACTGAACTACCACTCCTAGAACTAGCTAAATTGACTGGTGGGTGCTGACGGGATCGAACCGCCGACATTCGCCTTGTAAGGGCGACGCTCTACCAGCTGAGCTAAGCACCCGGTCACAAAGGGCGCTAGTTTACTGCATCTTTGAGCGCTTTACCAGCACTGAATTTAGGAACCTTCGCCGCTTTTATTTTAATGGCAGCTCCTGTCCGTGGATTACGGCCTGTACGTGCAGCTCGTGTACCTACTTTAAAAGTCCCAAATCCGACCAGAGTCACACTCTCATTCTTTTTGAGCGCACCTTTTATTGCTGATAATGCTCCATCCAAAGCACTACCAGCTGAGGCTTTGGAAATTTTGGCTGATTTTGCGATAGCTTCAATAAGTTCGGATTTGTTCATATAATTCCCCTTCTAAGTTAATGGTAATTAAATCACAAGCAA
>CAKKRO010000193.1 GCA_919902625.1 Nitrosomonadaceae bacterium | reverse complement strand
CCGCTTGCGCAATGGCTTTGATATGTGCCGGCGTTGTGCCGCAACAGCCCCCCACGATATTGACGAAACCGGATTGCGCGAATCCCTTGATCTGGCTTGCGGTATATTCAGGAGATTCATCATAGCCTGTTTCAGATAACGGGTTGGGCAAACCGGCATTGGGATGCACGCTGGTATAAACATCCGCCACGCCCGACAGTTCCTCCACATAAGGGCGCATCAATTCGGCGCCCAAAGCGCAATTGATACCGACGGATAACGGCCGGGTATGGCTGACCGAGTTCCAGAATGCTTCCGGCGTCTGCCCTGACAGCGTGCGCCCGGATGCGTCGGTAATCGTGACTGAGATCATGATCGGCAATCGGATGCCATGGTCTTCAAAATATTGATCAATCGCAAAAAGCGCGGCTTTGGCATTGAGCGAATCGAAAATGGTTTCAACCAGCAGAATATCCGCCCCGCCATCGACCAGGCCACGAATCGATTCAGTGTAGTCAACGACCAATTGATCATAGGTAATACCGCGAAAACCCGGATCATTGACATCGGGAGAAATGGATGCGGTCTTGGTGGTGGGTCCGATCACTCCGGCGACAAAGCGAGGCTTCTCCGGTGTTTTTGCTTCAAAGCTTTGCGCGGTCTCACGCGCCAGTTTTGCAGCAGAGCAATTCAACTCATACACCAGATCCTGCATGTGATAATCAGCCATCGAAGCTGCATTGGAATTGAATGTATTGGTTTCGATGATATCCGCGCCCGCTTCCAGATAACCCGCATGGATCGAACGGATAACTTCCGGCTGCGTAATAGTCAGTAAATCGTTATTCCCTCTCAGGTCATGCGGAAAATCAGCAAAACGCTGACCACGGAAATCCGCTTCTGTCAGCTTGAATGTTTGAATCATCGTGCCCATAGCGCCATCCAGAATCAGAATACGCCGGGCAAACAGATTTTCCAATAAAGTAATACGGGGATTTTTATCCATTGATGAAAACAGGCTTAAAAAGAGATAAACACGCCATTATACCTTACCTCCAGACCGCCACTGCGAAGTCGGCTTAAAGGTAAAGCAAATGTAAGCGATAACCCACTGCATTCAAATGACTGCTATCAAAATCCAGTCTGATTTCAATCTCATGCTGAGGCCCAATAAATGGCAGCGCTTTATCCTCTTCCTGCAGATATTCCTGTGCGGTAAAAATACGGCTGGCGATTAACTGATCATGAACATCCAGCAGGGAGAGTTGCAGTGCAGGTAATGCTTGGGGGAAAGATGCATGATTGCGGACTGCCGCCACCATGGTCGTCACTTCAGGTTGCCGGTCGAGATTTCTTCGTAAATCGGATGATTCAATACCCAGTTGTTTGATATCTTGAGGATAGGGAACCGTACAGGCAATGAGTGCGCAATATTGCTCCAGATAAGGTCTGATTTCTGGCGCGATGATAGTCAGCTCTGTACGGTAAGTATGCGCTATCTGTCCCATCAGCAAGAGCAGTAAAAGAACACTGGACAATCCCCATAGGCCGTTTGACTGACGGGGTGGCTCTTCATCAAAGAGATGATCTGTGGTTTCAATGGCTTCCCGATTCCAATCAGAAGAGAAGGATCGTTCCATCTCATTATTTAAGCTCGCAGTTGCTGCGTGACATTCTGATGATGCTTCGGTTTCTTGGATAGATTGAGGCCGGTCATTAATCCGTGACGGGTACTCAATGTCTGATTCATTGACGGTAATGAGTGTAGCAAACCCATTAAATACCCGTTGACAATGCCCGCAACGTACATCGCCGCTTTGAATTTGCAATTGGGCGGCATTCACACGAAAGGTAGTGCCACAACCAGGACAGAGCGTTACGAGCGTCATACGCTACTCCATATATTTCATCGCATTGGATGCCAATAACCCGTCAATTTGAAGGGCATGTGGATTTATATTTTTGTTTTTGTATCAATCCACGATCCCGGCCAAAGCGGTGATTATTTCACTTTCTGACCCCAGTTAACAGCACCCAATCTTCTTGCTTATTTGCAATGCACATATCAAACCATTGCTGATAAACATTGTTAACTTCCTCTGCCTGCTCCTGAAGAACACCTGACAACACGATACGGCCTTCTTTCCGGATCGCTTGAGAAAGAACAGGAGCCAGCATTATTAAAGGGTTTGCCAGAATATTTGCAACCACAACGTCCACCTGCTCATTTGATTTTAAATCTTTCACAGCAGCCCTGTACCTTGTTGAAAAAACAAATCTTGCCGGATCGCAGTGATTGCACAAAGCATTTTCCTGGCTGGCCTTGATCGCCTGAGGATCAATATCAATACCGGTGACATGAGCGGCGCCCAGCTTCAGAGCCGCAATGGCCAGTATCCCGGAACCACAGCCATAATCGATCAATCTGTCTCCCTGCTGCAGGTTCTGATCCAACCAGCCAAGACACAATTGCGTCGTGGGATGACTGCCCGTACCAAAAGCCAATCCAGGGTCCAGAATAAGATTAATAGCCGCTGAATCAGGGGATTGATGCCAGGTTGGAACAATCCATAACCGGGAAGATATCTGAATGGGCTCAAACTGCGACTGCGTTAATCGCACCCAATCCTGTTCTTCAACATGTTCCAGGCGATAGCGGGGTTGTCTGTCCAGATGTGCTGTCCGCGTGACATTGAGTACAATCTCATCAATATCCGCATCCTTATCAAACAATGCGGATACTTCCGCATTCTGCCAAATGGCTTCGCTGGGTTCTCCCGGCTCACCAAACAACAGTTGTTCATCCGGTGTATCGGCGGCTGCATCGTGAATATCCACCGATAGCGCGCCCTGTTCAATCAGGGCTTCACTCAGCAGCTCAGCATGCACCGCATCAGCTTTAATGATCAGCGTAATCCAGGACATGCTTAATGAACTATCCGTCTGAACAAAGTAAGCTCATGGGCAGAAAATATTTTTGTAAAAACTGTTAAGCATAAAATCTGATGTAAAAAAACACTCACCCGCTAATTATCCTTGTTATGCAGAGCGAGCTTTTGTTCCAGATAATGAATCGAGACACCACCGCGCAGGAAGGATGCATCGGCAAGCAAATCCCGGTGTAGTGGAATATTTGTATTGATGCCAGTAACCACCATTTCGGATAAGGCAATCCGCATGCGTGCAATCGCCTGTTCACGGGTATCCCCATACGTAATAATCTTACCGATCATGGAATCATAATAAGGCGGCACCATATAGTTATGGTAAACATGTGAATCCACCCGCACGCCCGGACCGCCCGGCGCGTGATACTGCGTAATACGGCCGGCGGATGGAGTCAGTTTATAAGCATCTTCAGCGTTAATACGGCACTCTATCGCATGCCCCTTGATGGTCACATCTTTCTGATGGATCGGTAATACAAGACCGGCGGCAACATTAATTTGCGCCTGCACCAGATCAATACCGGTAATCATTTCAGTTACCGGATGTTCCACCTGCAAACGGGTATTCATTTCAATGAAATAGAATTCATTGTTTTCAAACAGAAACTCAAAGGTACCGACACCGCGATATTTAATGCGGCGGCAAGCATCCGCACAACGCTCACCCATTTTATTACGCAATTTTTCAGAGATACCTGGCGCTGGCGCTTCTTCTAGAATTTTTTGATGGCGGCGCTGCAATGAGCAATCTCTTTCACCCAGATGAACGGCGTTGCCATGTTCGTCAATCAATAACTGGAATTCGATATGGCGCGGATTCTCCAGATATTTCTCCGCATAAACCACCGGGTTGCCGAACGCTGATTGGGCTTCATTACGCGTCATGATCACCGCATTGGATAAAGCAGCTTCTGTATGCACCACCCGCATACCACGCCCGCCACCGCCGCCTGCGGCCTTAATGATGACCGGATAGCCAATCTCACGCATAATCTTTTTAATCTCATCAATGCTTTCCGGCAATGCGCCGTCTGACCCCGGAACACAAGGTACGCCGGATTTTTTCATCGCATTCTTCGCGCTGACTTTATCTCCCATCAGACGAATAGTCTCCGGCCGTGGACCTATAAACACAAATCCACTCTTTTCTACCCGCTCGGCGAAATCTGCATTTTCTGACAGGAATCCATAACCTGGATGAATCGCTTCCGCATCGGTCACTTCGGCCGCACTGATAATCGCCGGCACGTTCAGATAACTCTGCGCCACCGGTGCCGGACCAATACATACTGACTCATCGGCCAGCTTGACATACTTTGCTTCCGCATCTGCTTCAGAATGCACCGCAACTGTTTTGATACCCATAGCACGGCAAGCACGCTGGATCCGTAAGGCAATTTCACCACGATTTGCTATAAGAATTTTCTCAAACATATTTATCCAAAAGATCTTAATTTGGGTTTAGAAGAGATCAACCTGCCTATCTGATCTCTATTCAGACAATCATTGGATTACGAATAAAGGCTCACCATATTCGACAGGTTGGCCATTCTCTAGCAAGATCGCTTTGATAACGCCGTCTTTATCGGCCTCAATCTCATTCAGCAACTTCATTGCTTCAATGATGCACAATGTGTCACCCATTTTTACCCTTTGTCCGACTTCCACGAATGCGCCCGCTCCAGGTGACGCCGCCCGATAGAATGTTCCCACCATGGGGGATTTGACAATATGGCCATCAGGTATTGAAGTTTTATTAGAAGCCGCAGTTTCAGAAACCTTATCAGATTCCAACACAGGCGCTGGTGTTTGCTGCTGCGCAGAGGACATCACTGGCTGCATCGCAGGCGGCATAAATGCATAATTTTGTACTGCAGGACCAGACTTACTGATACGAACTTTTTCCTCGCCCTCAGTAATCTCCAGTTCGGCAATACTTGATTCTTCAACCAGCTCAATGAGCTTCTTAAGCTTTCTTAAATCCATATCCAATCTCCCGAGACAATGCCTCGTTTTAAGGTAGTTTT
>CAKKRO010000192.1 GCA_919902625.1 Nitrosomonadaceae bacterium | reverse complement strand
TGAATGATATTGAACAGGGGATGATTCGAAAACGTGGCAATTTTAATGATCCGCGCGTTCACTTTGCCATCAATCGCGCATCCATTGGCTGCCCGGCTCTGTTCAATAGCGCCTATACCGGCATGGAACTGGAAGAACAATTGGAAGCGGCGGCACGCGCTTTTTTATCGGACCGGTCACGTAACCGGTACAACGAAGAAACAGGAAAACTTGAAGTTTCAGAAATTTTTGATTGGTATCGTGAAGATTTCGAACGGGGCTGGCAGGAGTGGCACAGCCTTGCACAGTTCTTTGCACACTATAGGGATCATCTTACGGACAACCCTGTTGCGAGGGAGCTATTGGCTACCGAAAATGTAGACATACAATTTCTTGATTTTGACTGGCTGCTCAATGAGAAACAGTAATTCAACCGGATCACTGAAAGATTAAGCTAGTACACGTAGATTTTGTGTGATAATTATTTTGACTTCCAGGATTGCCGGAAAATTTCCTATAATAAAAACAATATATTGATCTTTCTTGCTCACCTTGAAGCAGATTCTCCGAAGTTCAACTCAAAATTAAGGTGATAAACTATGACTCCATTTCTAGGTGAATTGATCGGTACTTTTATTTTAGTTTTATTGGGTAATGGCGTCGTTGCCAACGTCGTGCTGAATCAATCCAAAGGTAATAATGCTGGCTGGTTAACGATTGCAGCGGGTTGGGGCATTGCGCTTTTTGTGGCGGTTTATGCCGTGGCAGCTTCAAGTGGCGCTCATTTAAACCCTGCAGTGAGTATCGGCCTCGCTGCCGCAGGTAAGTTTGCGTGGAGCGATGTGCCTGTTTATGCACTGGGGCAAATGCTGGGTGCTATGCTGGGTGCATTGATGGTATGGATTACCTATCGTCAGCATTTTGACGCAACAACTGATCCCGATATGCAGTTAGCTGCATTTTGCACCGGGCCAGCCATCCGCAGCCCATTCCACAATATCGTTACTGAAGCGGTGGGTACTTTCATGCTGGTGTTTGGCGTGATGATGATCGTTTCGCCGCAGGCAAGCCTGGGCGCGCTGGATGCATTGCCGGTTGCCTTGTTACTGTTTGGCATCGGCTTGTCACTGGGCGGGCCTACCGGTTTTGCAGTCAACCCTGCCCGTGATCTGGGACCGCGCATGATGCATGCGATTCTTCCGATGACCAATAAACGCGATAGTGATTGGGGTTATGCCTATGTACCTGTAGTGGGCGGCATTATCGGCGGACTGATTGCCGCAGCGGTTTATTCTCTGTTGTAAAACCTTGTCGAATTCCTCAA
>CAKKRO010000191.1 GCA_919902625.1 Nitrosomonadaceae bacterium | reverse complement strand
CACAAAACTTGACATCCCATAGCCATTTCTGTAACTTCCGCCCCACTTGCCTCAGGTGCCTTCAGGTTTTTTCCTTGAAGGTTAAACGGGAAGCTGGTGCGTTCTGATTGGATTCAGGCAATGCCAGCACTGCCCCCGCAACGGTAAATGAGTTAAACATCTGCATCATGCCACTGTGTTTTAACATGGGAAGGCGCAGATCTGGAATTGATTCCGCTCATGAGTCCGGAGACCGGCCTGAAGTGAACATAAACGGTATTGCGGAGGGCAATAGGCGGCATTTCGATTGGCTTTATTTTCCAGGCCGGTTTTTTGTCCCTTTCTGAATTTCCTTCTGCACACCTTAATCTCCAGAATTGAAAACGCGCGGGTGTGCGCGAAGGAATCAGATCATGCAGAAAAGCCGTTTACCAGCAGTGGCTGTGCTGTGGCTGGGCACAACTGCAATTGTGTTTGCCGCCAATACAGACCGTCCGGAAAAACCCATTATCGTCACGGCAACGCGCACAGCGCAGACCGCCGATGCCTCATTGGCCTCGGTGACGGTGATTACGCGCAAGGATATTGAACGCCAGCAGGCGCGGTCTATTCAGGATTTATTGCGCGGTGTGCCGGGGATAAGCATTTCCAATAACGGCGGCGCAGGCAAAACCACATCGGTTTTCATGCGCGGCACCGAATCCGATCATGTTTTGGTCATGATTGACAACATCAAGGTCGGTTCGGCCACATCGGGCACGACCGCGTTTGAAAACATTCCCATTGAGCAGATTGACCGCATTGAGATCGTGCGCGGCCCGCGTTCCAGTTTATATGGTTCTGAGGCCATTGGCGGCGTCATCCATATTTTTACCCGCAAAGGCGATGGCGCCGGATTCAAGCCTGTTTTTAGTTTTGGCGGCGGCAGCTACGGCACGCTGGATGGCTCTGTGGGCCTGTCACGAGGAGGCACCCAGGGCTGGTTTAACATGACCGCCAGCGGCATCGGCACCAAAGGTTTTAATGCCTGTACAGGCTCTGACAGTGCCGGTTGCTTCACTTACGAGCCTGATCGTGATGGCTATCGCAATGTAGCCGGCAGTATGCGCGCAGGCTATCGTTTCCAGAATGGTCTGGAAATCGATGGCAACTTTATGCAATCTGCCGGAAAAACCCAGTTTGATGGTAGTTTTGTCAACAAAGCCATTTTGATGCAGCAAGTGCTGGGCGGCACAGCGCGGTATTCTGTTACCGATTTCTGGCGTGTTAACCTGATTGCGGGCCGTAGCCGGGAAGATGCGGATAATTTATTGGGCACTGCTTTCCAAAGCCGATTCAATACCATCCGCGATACCGTTTCCGTGCTGAACGACTTAATGGTGGGAAAAGACCAGTTGTTAACCATTGGCATGGATTATCAGAAAGATCATGTTAAAAGCACCGAGGCTTTCACGGTTCATTCGCGCACTAACTGGGGTGTTTTTGCCCAGCACCAGGCGACCCTTGCGGCACACAATCTGTTGTTCTCACTGCGCCATGATGATAATCAGCAATTTGGCAGCCGGGTGACAGGCGGTGCTGGATGGGGTTACGCGATCTCGGAGAAATTCCGCCTGGTCGCCAACTTCGGCAGCGCGTTCAAGGCTCCCACCTTTAACGAGCTTTATTACCCCAACTTTGGCAACGCCAGCCTGCGCCCGGAGGATTCCCGCAGCTTTGAGTTCGGCACACGCGGTCAGGCGGATTGGGGAAACTGGTCGTTGAACGCTTATGAAACCCGCATTGATCATCTGATCGCCTTTGATGCCAGCATCTTTGCGCCCGCCAATATTGATCAGGCGCGCATTCGTGGACTTGAAGGCGTTCTCAGTACCCAAATTAAAGGTTGGCTGCTGAATGGCAATCTGACATTTCTTAATCCTGAGAATCATTCATCCGGCTTAAATAGAGGTAATATACTGCCACGGCGTGCCGAACAATCATTCCGGGTGGATCTCGACCGGCAGTTCGGCAAATATATGCTGGGCGCGATGTTTCTGGCCGAAGGCGAGCGTTATGACGACTTGGCGAATACGCGCAAGCTGGACAGTTATGTCAAATTTGATCTGCGCGCCGAATATATACTCAATAAAAACTGGCGCTTGCAAGGACGCATTGAGAATCTGTTTAATGAGCGTTATGAAACAGCCGCATTCTATAATCAACCAGGGCGTAATTTCTTTGCCATGGTCCGTTATCAACCTTAGAAGGAATTAAACCATGTTGACCTTATCCACTCGCAACCAAATGGCTATCGGATTATTACTCGCGTCGCTGATGATTCTCACCCGCAGCCATCACTTTGCATCCGCACATAATCTGGCGGATGCTTCCTGGGCCATTTTCTTTCTGGCTGGCGTCTATCTGCGTTCAGCCTGGCCACTGCCGGGCTTCTTCGCGTTGAGCTGGGCGCTGGATTTTTCTGCGTATACCTGGGGTGGCGTGAGTGATTTCTGTATCACACCGGCTTATGGATTTCTGTTGCCGGCTTATGGTTCACTGTGGCTGGCCGGCCGCTGGTACGCCAAGCGACATCAATTTGCATGGCGCACCGTGCTGCCGCTGTCACTCAGCATCATGGCGGGTTTGACGCTGTGTGAATTATTTTCCAGCGGAGGCTTTTATTTCTTCTCCGGCCGCTTTGCAGAAACAAGCTTGGTCGAATTCGGCGAGCGTCTGATCCAATATTTCCCGCTTTATATTGAGTCATTCGTATTTTATATGGGCATCACCATCGTGATCCATGCACTGTTCACGTTGATGGTTCAGCAACTTAATGCGCGCAGCACTACCACAGGATAACGATATGGCCGATTCCGAACGCGCGCAACGCCATCGTAACCGCATGCAACGGAAAAAAGAGGTGGTGGATGCGGCGATTGCGCATGCCGATCGTGAACAGGGCTTATTATTGGTTCTGACCGGCAATGGCAAGGGCAAATCCAGCTCGGCATTCGGCATGATGGCACGTGCGCTGGGTCATGGCATGCGCGTGGGTGTCGCGCAATTTATCAAAGGCCGCTCGGACACCGGGGAAGAAGCCTTTTTCCGCACGCAGGGCAATGTCATCTGGCATGTCCTGGGCGAAGGGTTTACCTGGGATACGCAGAATCTGGAGCGCGACACTGAAACAGCGCAACGCGGCTGGGCTATCGTGCAGACCATGCTGCGCGACCCATCGCTTGATCTGATCATCCTCGACGAACTGACTTATCCGCTCAAGTTTGGCTGGCTGGATTTAACCACGGTACTGAACGATCTCAAACATCGCCCGCCCATGCAGCATGTCGTCATTACCGGACGCGGCGCGCCCGATGCGCTGTGTGACGCGGCGGATACCGTGACTGAAATGACCGATATCAAACATGCTTTCCGGTCCGGCATTCAGGCGCAGAAAGGAATTGACCTGTGACGCCATGAACAACCATCATCGCTTCAGTGACGCAGAACGGGCTGCCATTTATCGTGTCATCGCCGAGCGCCGCGACATGCGCCATTTTCTTCCCGATCCGGTCGATCCAGCCGTGCTGAAACGGCTCCTCACCGCCGCACATCAGGCTCCGAGTGTCGGCTTGATGCAGCCATGGCGGTTTATCCGTATCACCGATACCCAGTTGCGCAGCGCCGTTGCGTCCCTGGTGGAAGAAGAACGGTATCGCACCGCCGATGCACTGGCGGAACGAAGCGACGAATTCATGCGTCTGAAAGTCGATGGCATCCTGGAATGCGGCGAGCTGCTGGTCGCTGCACTCAGTGATCAGCGCGAGCAGCATATCTTTGGCCGGCGCACTTTGCCTGAGATGGATCTGGCCTCGGTTGCCTGTGCGATTCAGAATCTCTGGCTGGCCGCACGCGCCGAAGGATTGGGCATGGGCTGGGTTTCATTGTTTGATCCTGCACGACTGGCCGGATTGCTCGCCATACCTGCCGGCGGCAAGCCCATCGCTATTTTGTGCCTGGGCCATGTCGAAGCCTTTTATCCGGCTCCGATGTTAAAACTGGCAGGCTGGGCGGAAGAACGCCCGCTGCAGGAATTGCTCTTTCATAATCATTGGAATAACACAGCACCCCTCCCGGAATGAGTATAACCCTGACTGTTTTAACCGCATTGCTGCTGGACGCCTGGTTAGGCGAACCGCGCCGCTTTCATCCATTAATCGGGTTTGGTAAGCTGGCTGAATACATTGAACGGCATATTTATGCGCATTCCCGTTGGCGCGGCAGCCTGGCGGTATTGCTGTTGACTGCCCCGCTGATCTTGCTCACAACCTGGATAACGCTCATACCCTGGCATTTTGTTATGGATGCGCTGCTGCTCTATCTGGTGATTGGCTGGAATAGCCTGAGTGCTCATGCCCAGCGGGTAAAAAACGCATTGCTTGCAGGCAATCTGGAGGCAGCACGCCAGCAAATCGGCCTTATCGTCAGCCGTGATACGCATCAACTGGATCGCGTGGGCATCACCCAGGGAACCATTGAATCTGTGCTGGA
>CAKKRO010000190.1 GCA_919902625.1 Nitrosomonadaceae bacterium | reverse complement strand
TAATACACGGCCAAAATTCCATTGGCTGCCTGGCGTCAATTCAGTAATCAGGGTATCCAGTTTTTGACTGAATTCCTGCCTTGAAATTTCCCGTGCGCCCAAAGATGCCAGATGACCCGTTTTAACCTGACAATCAATCAAACCAAACTCCCAGCGTTGTAATTGCTTGACCAGATGGACAAATGCAATTTTCGATGCATCCGGCACACGAGAAAACATGGATTCGCCAAAAAACACCTTGCCTAAAGCCACACCATAAAGCCCGCCGACGAGCTCGCCATCCATCCAGGTCTCTACGCAATGCGCCAATCCCATTTCATGCAGCGCGGTATAAGCCGCGATCATTTCCGGGTGTATCCATGTTCCAGCCTGGCCTTTACGCGGCGAAGCGCAAGCGTGCATGACCTGACTAAAACTAGAATCCGTACGAATCTGATAGTGATCTTTCTTGAGCGTCCTGCGTAACGAACGAGAGATCTTTAATTCGTTGGGAAACAGCACCATCCGTGGGTCCGGGCTCCACCAAAGGATGGGCTCACCTTCATTAAACCAGGGAAAAATACCCTTGCTATAGGCCTCAAGCAGCCGTTGTGGCGAAAGATCCCCGCCAGCGGCCAATAGCCCGTTGGGTTCGCTGAGCGCATTCTCCAAAGATGGAAAAGATGAGCAAGATCCGGCATTGGAAAACATAAAATTTTCAAAAAATTAAAATGGATTGATATTAACTTGATACAGATCAAAGTCGCTATTTTAACGTTTATTTACTATCCGGTTTCGATTACAAAACCATAACTAGAATAAACAAAGTAAATAAAAGGAGAGTCAAGTGAAGAATCTTTTTGACAAAGCGTGTTTGGCCTCGCGTATTGCTGCTGCTTCAATTTTTATAATCACTGTGATGGCTGCGCCTCATGCTTTAGCTCAAGATGCAGCTGCGCAACGCATCAAGCAATTAGAACAAAGCTTGCAGGCCATTCAGATGGAATTGCAAAAGATGAAGTCTGAAAATGCTCAAGCTGCACAAAAAGTAAACAGTAT
>CAKKRO010000189.1:19753-22707 GCA_919902625.1 Nitrosomonadaceae bacterium | reverse complement strand
TCATGCAGCCGGTACGGAACTGGCAATCACCCTGTCAAATCACTTTATCCGCTATGTCACGCTGCCGCCTCAAGCAGAAATAACGACACCGGATGAAGTTAAATCCTATGCCACTTTCCGCATGCGCGAGGTTTATGCGGAACGTGTGGATTCGTGGGTACTCAGTGCCAGTACCTGGAATCCGGTAAGCGGCGCTATTTGTGCGGCAATACCCCGTGATTTGATGACACGGCTGGAAGAGATGGCGGTACGCTATTCATTTAGACTTAAAGAAGCCGAACCCTATCTGGCATCGGTTTATGACCGATGGCAAAAGCTGCTGCTTGGCAGCAAAACATACTTTGCTGTGATAGAAACCGGGCGCATTTGTATCGCCATACTGACTGATGGAGTCTGGCAAACTATACGTAATCAACGGGTTTTGCATAATGTTGCGGATGAATTGCTCGCCGCTCTGGATCAGGAAGCGGTTTTGTCCGGAAACAAAGAAGCGGTCGAGCTGGTTTACCTGTTTGCACCCGAGCACCCGGAATTAACATTACCTAAAAACTGCGGATGGAGCATTGTTCCGGTACAAACGGAGCAGATACCTGCATTGGCACACTACCCATCCGCCGTCGCTAATAACACTGAGATGAGTCAATGCCCCGCTTAAGATTAAAATTTCCAGATCATGGGCAGTCAGCGCCTCATGTTGATTTTTCAATATTGCTCATTGGATTGCTGGTGCTTGCCGCCGCACTCTTTCAATTCCGGCAGATAACCGAAGAAGTTAATTACTGGAGTAATCGTGTTGAACGCCTGGAGAAACAACAGCAGCAAAAGGCTGCACCCCGTTCACGATCAACGCTCCGGATCAGGGAAATCAGTCAGGAAATCCGGAAAGAAATCATCAAAGCCAATGCGATATTGGATCAAATCAATTTACCCTGGGAAACATTATTCGATTCAATCGAACATGCCGCCACTGAAGAAATCGCATTGTTATCATTACAACCGAATGTATCCGGCCGTTCATTACGCATCAGCGGAGAAGCCAAGAATATGTCCAAGCTGCTCGACTTTGTAGAGGCTCTTGAACGTGAATTGATTTTCGAGAATGTCCATTTGTTAAACTACAAAATAAAGCAGGATAATCCCCATCGGCCCATCGTTTTCTTTCTGACTGCAACATGGATTGGAATTTCTTGAGAACCGGAATACCGCAAATACATTTAAACCGGCTACTGCCGCAACTACGCTGGCAGATAGGCCGCTTGGGCGCTGCCGGTAAAATCGGCCTGGGTTTATGGGTCGCTACCAGCATCTATTTTTTCTCCGTTGTTTTACCACAAGAAACAGTCCTGCGGAAACTGAAAGAGCGCGCTGAAACATTACAAACGCAAGTATCATCAAAACAAACGCCCGGTGATGCGGAAACCAGTAAAAAAATGAGTGGTGATCAGGCGCTGCAAGCTTTTTATGATTTCTTCCCCCGCATTGATTCATCACCGTTCTGGGTTCGAGAACTGGTACGCTTGGCTAAAAAACAAGGGGTGGATCTCAGCAGCAGTGAGTATCGTCTGGTCAATGAAAATGATGAACGTTTGGCTCGTTATGAAATGGTATTACCGGCAAAAGGCACCTATCCTCAAATACGCGCTTTTATGGCTGATGCGCTTGAAGCGGTTCCCGCCATGGCCATTTCTGCGATTGCCATTAAACGTGAGAACGTAACTTCTGAAAAACTTGAAGTTCGTCTTGAAATTAATCTTTATCTGAATAAATAAGCCCGATGGATTCAGCCGAAAGAAAACGGAAATTATTATTAGGTGGCGCCTTAATTGCAACACTGATTGCCGTTATACTGGTCGATGAAGAAGAAGCTGTGATTGATACTATAGAAACCATACAACCGGCCAGACCCTCCACAGACAAGGCAAGGACTCAAGAAAATAATTCCGAGTATCTGGATATCAGCAAACTGGAACAAAGAAAATTCAATCCTCTGGCGGGAGAACTTTTTACATCAACCACATGGGCGCCCAAGCAACCTCCCGTCACCCTGCAACAACAAGCAGTCAAGACAGCGCAAGCAGCAAGATCGTTGACTCCTCCCGCACCCACGGCGCCACCCTTGCCATTCAAATATAACGGCAAGGCCATCGCAGACAATGAAACCTGGGTTTTCCTTTCCCAGGCAGGAGAAAATCACATCGCTAAAATTGGCGGAAAGATTAATGATCAATACCGGCTGGATTCGATCAATGACACTACCATTGCAATAACTTATCTGCCTTTAAATATAAAACAGACGCTCACGATCAATAATCAAATAGCAGGAAATATCCGATGAAAAACTGGCGAATTATTGTCCTTATCACCCTGGCTGCAATCAGTGCAGGATGTGCCATCAATAACAAAACATTTTCAACCCGGAATATTGCATTTTCTGACGGGCAAAAACTGATTGCTGAAGGAAAATTTGAAAGCGGGCTGCAGAAATTGGAACAAGCCGCGCGCGAGGAGCCGGACAATAAAGAAATCCGCACAGTGCATATACGTGAACGTGAAGGAGTCATTGCCAGATTACTGTTTGATGCCGATAACATCAGATTTTCAGGCGACTTGGATAGCGCCGGAAAAAGCTATCAACGTGTCCTGAATTTATCGCCATTCGATGAACGTGCCAAGGCAGGCCTGGAAGCGCTGGAATTAGAACGCCGTCATATTGCTTCCGTTGATGCTGCGAAAGAATTGCTGGCACGTGATGATGTGCCCGGAGCCGAAGCGATCATCCGGGCTGTATTGCAGGAAAACCCGCAGCAGTCTCATGCCCGTCAACTGATATTGCAGATCAATGCGCTCATCGCACGCACGGAAGTCACTGGATTAACATTAGAGTCCGCTTTTAAAACACCCATTACCATGGAATTCAAAGATACGGATCTGAAATCAGTCTTCGAGATCATGGC
>CAKKRO010000189.1:9706-19653 GCA_919902625.1 Nitrosomonadaceae bacterium | reverse complement strand
GCGCACACGGATGTAAAGCAAATGGTTGCCATGGTCAGGGGCATCGTCAAAGCCAAAGATATTTATGTCAATGAACAATTGAACCTGTTTATCATGCGGGATACGCTGGAAGCCGTCCGCCTTGTCGAGCGATTGGTGACATTGAACGACATGGCTGAGCCCGAGGTCATGTTGGACGTGGCCATCCTTGAAATTACGCGCAATAACGATTTTCTGCTAGGCCCCAAGCTTCCGCAATCCGTCACCTTTAGTGGTGTCCCTGGGGCGGTTGGAGCCGCTGTGCTCAATCAATTCGGTTTTGATGGCTTTAAAAGCTTTACCATGACCAGTCAAGCCGTGATCGATTTTAAACAAAGCCTTACAAATGCAGACATCCTTGCCAATCCCAGGATCCGGGTCGCTAATCGTGAAAAAGCGAAGATCCACATCGGCACAAAGCAACCCTTCTTCTCAGCCAATGTCCAGCCGGGCATTAATTCTATCGTCACTTCAACGCCGACTTTTATCGACTTGGGGGTCAAACTGGATGTTGAACCGCGCATCGGTTTAAATGATGACGTCACGATGAAGATTACGCTTGAAGTCAGCAATAAAACAGGGGATGCGACAGGTCCAGGCGGCGCAACGGCTCCCATTGTCGGAAACCGGAGCGCTGAGACCATTCTGACTTTAAAAGATGGGGAAACCCAGGTACTGGCTGGACTGATTGACAATAGAGACACAAGATCTGTCAGCGGCCTTGCGGGATTGCTAAATATCCCCGGACTGGATCGATTGCTATCGAGTCAAACTGTCAACCGGCAGAAGACTGAAATTGTGCTATTGATCACCCCGCGTATTGTGCGGAATATTGCAAAACCCACCAATCTGGAAAGCGAATTTCACTATGGCACGGCCAGTGAGGCAGGCAAATTACCGGTCACCATTCAGAAGACAGCCGCACAATCCCTGTCAATGGCTCCGGTTGGTTCAGGCCGTGGCGCCCTAAGAAATGCGTCTGAAGCCTTCGCCCCATCCAGCGGATCACAAGCCGCGCCCAATCCTTTTGCAAGTGTCGCATCCCCCGGTGGGCCTGCGCTTACTCTGCAAGCGCCAACCAATATAGGGTTGGATAAAGAATTCTCGGTGAATGTCCGGTTGGCAGGCGCAAAAGCATCGGTTGCCGCCGAACTGGAACTGAATTACGACGCAGCTGTGCTGGAAGTCCTTGATGATGGGGAGAAATCCGGGATGCGCGCTATCAAGTTAGGTAAAGATCAAGCTTCAGGTATGGTCACGCAATATCGCTTTAAGGTGATTGCAGCGAATCCGGGCGCAACAGAAATCAGTCTCCAGAATGTAACCGCAGAAGATAAAGAAAATAGCGAATCCGTTGAAGTGACGCTACCGTCACCGGTAAGCATCAATATTCAATAAACCGGCCATGATGAATTCATTCAGGTTCTCCGGGAGGCACAAGGGTTTTACCCTGATTGAATTGATGATCGTGGTAGCCATCATGGCCATTCTGGCGACGGCAGCCATGCCTTTACGCGAGCTCATGGTAAAACGCGAAAAGGAACAGGATTTACGTACCGCTTTGCGCCAGATACGGTCAGCAATTGATGCCTATAAGCAGGCTACAGACGATGGGCGCGTCGAAAAGAAAGCGGATGAATCCGGTTATCCTCCCCGATTGGAAGAATTATTCATGGGGGTACCGGATATCAAGAGTCCCAAAAAGAAACTGATTTATTTTCTGCGCCGTTTACCCCGGGACCCTACGTTCACTGATCTGGATGTTGCCGGTATCGAGCCTACTGCGGCGGCAGACACCTGGGGAAAACGCAGCTATGAAAGCTCAGCGGAAAATCCGCAGGAAGGGGACGATGTTTTTGATGTTTACTCGCGTTCAGAAGCCATAGGCCTGAACGGCATTCCTTACCGGGAATGGTGATGGATATGCCAACAAATAAAAAACACACCGGTTTTACATTGATCGAACTATTAGTGGTCATGGCAATCATCGCAACTTTATTAAGTATTGTCGCTCCGCGTTATTTTAATTCGCTCGAAAAAGCCAAAGAAGCCGTTTTACGGCAAGATCTCGGTATCATGCGTAATGCGATTGATCAATTTTATTCTGATTTCGGCAAATACCCCATTGATCTGATGGAACTGGTTGACAAGCGGTATTTGCGCCGTATCCCGATAGATCCACTCACTGAGAGCGACCAGACCTGGATTGAGGTTCCTCCTGACAATGAAGAAGAAACCGGTGTTTATGATGTGCACAGCGGTTATTCAGGGCGAGCGTCCGATGGCTCGTTCTATGAAGAATGGTGAATGATTTCAATCGATTTTCTTTTAAGTTTTGATAGAAAGATAGCATGCCTCGCTTAGAAAATGGTTTTGTTTATCTTTGGGCCTTGTTTGCAGTCACTCTGGCTGGAATTGTGCTGGCGGGGACAGGGCAGATTTGGCAAACAAAGTCTCAGCGGGAAAAAGAAACCGAGTTGCTCTATGTGGGTGAACAATTCCATAAAGCAATCATGTCCTACCACAACGGCTCCCCTGGCGGCGCCAGGCAATATCCCCAATCGTTGGAAGACCTGCTCCAGGACAATCGCACACCGGTTATTAAACGCCATTTGCGCAAAATCTACCTGGATCCGATAACCAACACGACTGATTGGGGCATCGTTGAAGAACCTGCTCCTGCACAGAGCTCTGGAATAAGTTCCAACATCAACCCCGGCATCATTGGTGTATATAGTCTCTCTAAAAAAGTACCGATCAAGAAAGATAATTTTCCTGAACACTTTGCTAAATTCTCTGAAGCCTCGACCTATCAGGATTGGCAATTTGTTTATAAACCAGGCAATACCAATAACTCATCAACGCCATCAAAACCTAATCCTGCTTCAGCGCCTTCAACAACCGCTTCGCCCTTCTCCCCACAGTCTTCATCGAATAATACCGGATCAAAAGCGCCTGCACCTGGCTTTCCATCGGCAAAATAACCACATTAACGGCTGAATTTTTGACCATCCAGAAACAGATGTAGTTTAGGAACGTAGCATCAATAAAAAAAGCACACCAGGGAATCTGGTGTGCTTTTTTATACTTCAGTGATTATATTTACAACAGTGGAATAATCAGCAATGCCACAATGTTAATAATCTTGATCAATGGATTAATCGCCGGACCAGCGGTGTCTTTGTAAGGATCACCCACGGTATCGCCCGTCACTGAAGCTTTATGGGCGTCGCTACCCTTGCCGCCAAAGTGCCCATCCTCGATATACTTCTTCGCATTATCCCAGGCACCGCCACCCGTTGTCATGGAAATTGCCACAAACAGACCGGTTACGATAGAACCCATCAGTACACCACCCAAGGCTTGCGGTCCCAAAATCACACCCACTAATACAGGAATCAGAACAGGTAACAGCGAAGGGATCATCATTTCCTTGATGGCTGCTTTGGTCAGCATATCCACCGCACGTGAATAATCAGGCTTGGCTGTGCCTTCCATGATGCCAGGAATTTCCTTGAACTGACGGCGCACTTCGATAACCACTGATCCTGCAGCACGCCCGACAGCTTCCATCGACATGGCGCCAAATAAATACGGAATCATGCCGCCAATAAAGAGGCCAATAATGACCATATGATTGGATAAATCAAAGGTCAGCGCATGCCCGGCATGTTCCAGCGCATGCGTATAATCAGCAAATAGCACCAAGGCAGCCAAACCGGCAGAACCAATGGCATAGCCTTTGGTAACCGCTTTGGTGGTATTACCGACAGCATCCAGAGGATCAGTAATGGCACGTACTGACTCAGGCATATTAGACATTTCAGCAATACCGCCCGCATTATCGGTAATCGGGCCATACGCATCCAGTGCTACAATAATACCCGTCATGGACAGCATCGCTGTCGCAGCAATCGCGATGCCGTACAGACCTGCCAATGAATAGGCCAATAGAATACTGATACAAACAGCCAATACAGGTGCTGCCGTTGAGCGCATTGAAACACCCAAGCCAGCAATAATATTGGTTGCATGCCCGGTGGTTGATGCTTCAGCAACATGTTGAACAGGCGGGAAATCCGTTGAAGTGTAGTATTCAGTAATAACCACCATTAACCCTGTAAGAACCAGACCAATCGTCGCGGCCAGGAATATGCGCATCACCAGCATGCCACCCGCTACTTCCGTGCCATCAATATCAAGAGACATATCGCCCATGAACCAGACAGTCACAGGAAGATAAGCAAAAAGCGCAATACCGCCGGCAACCGCCAAACCGCGATAGAGTGCATTCATAATCTTGCCACCTTCACGCATCTTGACATAGTAGCAACCAATAATAGATGCAATGATGGAAACTGCACCTAACATTAATGGATAAATCACAGCATCAAGGGCATTTGTTGAGAATAGTAATGCGCCCAGAATCATGGTAGCAATGATGGTAACCGCATAGGTTTCAAACAAATCAGCCGCCATACCCGCACAGTCGCCCACATTATCGCCTACATTGTCCGCAATAACGGCTGGGTTACGTGGGTCGTCTTCTGGAATGCCTGCTTCTACCTTTCCAACCAGATCTGCGCCTACGTCTGCCCCTTTAGTGAAAATACCACCCCCCAAACGAGCAAAAATAGAAATGAGCGATCCACCAAATGCAAAACCAATTAAAGGCTTAATCACATCACTGACCGGCTGATCAGCTTCCGCACCATCGAATAACATGGCGCAGTAACCGGCAACGCCCAGCAGACCTAAGCCCACTACCAGCATTCCAGTCACAGCACCGCCACGGAAGGCAATGGCCAGCGCTTCATTCAATCCTGTGCGCGCTGCCTCAGCAGTACGCACATTCGACTGGACTGAAACATTCATGCCCAGAAAACCGGCGGCACCGGAGAGGATAGCTCCCAAAGCAAACCCAATGGCTGTATCCCAACCCAGTGCTATTCCAAGAGCAAGAAATAAAACACCGCCCACAATACCAATGGTCGTGTACTGGCGTTTAAGATAAGCAGTCGCACCCTCTTGTATAGCAGTAGCAATTTCCTGCATGCGCTGATTGCCAGTAGATTGAGCATAAATACCCCTAATCCATATACCACTGAATATCAGGGCTATAATCGCACTACCAATTGCGATAATTAAACCGTTAGCCATAAAAAAACTCCAATTAAAGTCAGACCACCAAAATCATATGTAGAATCTTGGCCTAATAATTCCACATTATTAAACACTTGTCCAAAACCTGAGCACAATCAGGACGTATTTTATATGTTCTTGTTACCAGAGTGCATCAAATATTGATGAAATTCAGGTTGCGTTATGACCTGATCAGCGTTGTTTGACTCCATTACAACACTGAAACAGTTGCAATCCAAATTATCCTTTAAATCTTGAACTCACCCAATTTCTTATCAACCGCCACATTTTTCAACCGCACATAATCAGGCAGTCCATTCTTATAAGGCGGATAATCTTCGCCTTCAATCAGTGGCGCCAAGTATTCGCGGCATGCCTGGCTGATGCCGAATCCATCTTCACTGATAAAATCAGCGGGCATCATTTTCTCGACGTTGGCGACATTGGCAAGCTGGGCCATGCCTACCTTCCAGCTATACGGCGCATTGGATTGACGGACGATTGTCGGCATCACTGAGTTATGTCCCGCTATGGCATATTCCACCGCAGCTTTACCCATTGCATAAGCTTGTTCCACATCCGTTTTGGATGCAATATGCCGCGCAGCACGTTGCAGATAATCAGCCACACCCCAGTGATACTTCAATCCCAAACCATCTTTGATGATACTTGCCACCACCGGTGCAACACCACCCAGTTGCGCATGACCAAAGGCATCCCGCAATCCCTGGTCTGCAAGAAAATTACCATCCTCTCCCTTAACTCCTTCAGATACAACGACCGAACAATAGCCATATTCCTTGACGTAGCGATCCACTTTGGCAAGAAATTTTTCTTTATTGAATGTGATTTCCGGGAATAAAATGACAACCGGAATCTCACAATCCGGACTTGAAGCCAATCCGCCCGCTGCGGCAATCCATCCGGCATGGCGGCCCATGACTTCCAATATGAAAACTTTCGTTGATGTCTTAGCCATACTGGCCACATCAAAACTGGCTTCGCGTGTGGATACGGCAATATATTTAGCGACTGAACCAAAACCAGGACAACAATCAGTAATGGGTAAATCATTATCAACCGTCTTGGGAACGTGGATCGCCTGAATGGGATAGCCAAGCGTATCCGCTAATTGCGAAACCTTAAGACAAGTATCCGCAGAATCACCGCCGCCATTATAAAAGAAATAACCAATATTATGCGCCTTGAATACTTCGATCAAACGCTCGTATTCACGCCGGTTTTGTTCCAGGCTTTTTAATTTGTAGCGGCAGGAACCAAAAGCACCCGATGGGGTATAACGCAGTGCAGCGATTGCAGCGGCTGAATCAGCATTGGTATCGATCAAATCTTCGGTCAGCGCGCCGATGATCCCATTGCGACCGGCATAAACATTACCAATTTTATCGGAATGTTGACGCGCTGTTTCCAGAACACCCGCCGCAGAAGCGTTGATAACAGCCGTAACGCCGCCTGACTGGGCATAAAATGCATTTTTAATTGCCATATTTTTCTCCTGATTGATCAAATCGTAAGCAAGCTATTTGTATTCTATTAATCTGTACGTATAAAAACCCAGGCGCGACTGATCGCTATCCTGAGTTCTGAATTTGTTATCCAAACCAAAAAATGAGACGGGTGATTTATTTTAGTGCTGCAAAAATCAGATCGCGAATTTCCTCAACTGTGCCTACCCCAGCTATCTTGATATAGTGAGGAGCATTTTCTCCTCCCTTTGCCGACCATTCTGAATAATAGTCAATCAAGGGCTCAGTTTGTTCATGATAGACTTCCAACCGTTTTCTGACCGTTTCTTCTTTATCGTCATCACGTTGTATCAGCGGCTCACCCGTCACATCATCCTGATCGTTCACTTTAGACGGATTAAAATCCACATGATAGGTACGGCCTGACGCCGGGTGTACTCTGCGACCCGACATACGCTTAACAATTTCCGCATCTGCAACATCAATTTCAACCACAAAATCAATGGGTACGCCCGCTGCTTTCATGGCATCGGCTTGCGGGATAGTGCGCGGGAAACCATCAAACAGGAAACCATTGATGCAGTCTGGTTGCGCAATGCGCTCTTTGACTAAATTAATGATAATATCATCAGAAACCAATCCACCGGTATCCATTATTCTTTTTGCCATAACACCCAGTTCAGTGCCCGCTTTAACAGCGTTACGCAACATATCACCGGTAGAAATTTGTGGAACACCAAAATGTTCCTTAATATAATTGGCCTGAGTGCCTTTCCCGGCACCGGGGCCACCTAATAAAATGACTCGGATAGTTATTCTCCCTCTGTTACCATTTAAAATTTACTGAATGCAATGACAAATTTATGTCTGCCACTTCAACAACATCATGTAATTATATCGCAGGCCAGCCAGATACTCGAGTTTTTTACTGCGGTAAAATTTGTAAAATTAAATAACTTCATAACAAGTTACGTTGATGCAGTACAGGTTATGCGATAATTTGATCGACTCTTACCAGGAAAAATCATGGATGAAAACAGAAGTAAAGCGCTTGACGTTGCTCTAGCCCAAATCGAAAAACAATTTGGCAAAGGTTCAATCATGCGGTTAGGCGCTAACGATGTCGCCTATGATATACAAGTTGTTTCTACCGGTTCACTGGGGCTCGATATCGCATTGGGTGTGGGAGGATTACCGCGCGGCCGGGTGATTGAAATTTATGGACCCGAGTCTTCGGGCAAAACCACACTGACATTACAAGTCATTGCAGAAATGCAAAAAATGGGAGGGACAGCCGCTTTTATTGATGCCGAACATGCACTGGATCCGCAATATGCGCAGAAAATCGGCGTCAATGTGCAGGAACTGCTGATATCCCAGCCCGATAATGGTGAGCAGGCGCTGGAAATAGCCGACATGCTGGTACGTTCGGGTTCGGTTGATATTGTTGTGGTGGACTCGGTAGCCGCACTCACGCCACGCGCAGAAATCGAAGGCGACATGGGCGATCCTCAAATGGGATTACAGGCGCGGTTAATGTCACAGGCTTTACGCAAACTGACAGCCAATATCAAACGCAGCAATACCATGGTTATTTTCATTAACCAGATTCGCATGAAAATTGGTGTGATGTTCGGCAATCCTGAAACAACAACCGGTGGTAACGCATTAAAGTTTTATGCCTCTGTCCGCCTGGATATTCGTCGTACCGGATCGATTAAAAAAGGCGAAGAAGTCATTGGCAATGAAACGCGCGTTAAAGTGGTTAAAAATAAAGTAGCGCCGCCGTTCAAACAAGCAGATTTTGATATTCTTTATGGCGAAGGTATTTCCCGTGACAGTGAAATCATAGAACTGGGCGTATTACATAAGCTCATCGACAAATCGGGCGCCTGGTATGCTTATAAAGGTGAGAAAATCGGTCAAGGCAAAGATAATGTGCGCGAATACCTTAAAGAACACAAACATATCGCCAGGGAAATTGAACAAAAGATCCGGTCGATTGTAGGGATCGTGGATCAAGCCAGACCGGTAAAAGAGAAAGCTGAGAAAGAAAAACCCGAAAAAGAGAAATAATCATTGTGGATACCAGATCACCCCTGGAAATGCATGCTTTGCGTTATCTGGCGCAGCGTGAATATTCTCGTTTGGAACTGGAACAAAAACTTTCTACCCATGCACGTTCATCCACTTCAGAAAACTTATCCCAGGTATTGGATAAGCTGGAACAAAATGGGCTTTTATCAGCCGAGCGTGTCGTTGAGCAAATCATACGCACGCGCAGATCCAGATTTGGCAGTCAGCGTATTATCTATGAGCTTAAGGAAAAAGGCATTGATGAGCATTTGATTCATAGCGTATTGCCGTCCCTTAGGGAAACCGAACTGGACGCCGCCATTAAAATCTGGCAAAAAAAATTCAACCGGTTACCCGGCAATAGAGAAGAACGCGGCAAGCAAATGCGCTTCATGATGAGCAGAGGTTTCTCGATGGATATCATACAGCAGGTTTTGTCACAAGCTGGCGAGGAAAACCTATGAAGAAGTTGCTTGCGCAGAGGATGAGCATACTCGCGGTCATTGCACCGGAACGATACAAACACTAATGATTGATATGAAAAGTAACGAAATAAGACAAAAATTTCTTGAATTCTTCGAATCGCATGGCCACACCATCGTTGCATCCAGTCCACTGATTCCGGGCAATGATCCCACCTTATTGTTCACCAATGCAGGCATGGTGCAATTCAAAGATGTATTTCTGGGTCAGGATACAAGACCCTATGCGCGTGCCGCCAGTTCGCAGCGCTGTGTAAGAGCAGGCGGCAAACACAATGACCTGGAGAATGTGGGTTACACCGCGCGGCACCACACCTTCTTTGAAATGCTGGGAAATTTTAGCTTTGGAGACTATTTCAAACGCAATGCCATTCTGTTTGCTTGGGAATTTTTAACCCGATCACTCAACATTCCACGCGAAAAACTATGGATCACCGTTTACGCAGAAGACGACGAAGCTGCCGATATCTGGCTGAATGAAGTCGGTGTTGATGCGTCACGGCTGGTGCGCATTGCGACCATGGATAATTTCTGGCAAATGGGGGATACCGGACCTTGCGGGCCGTGTTCCGAGATTTTTTATGATCATGGCCCTGGCGTCAAAGGCGGACCTCCCGGTTCTGCCGATGCCGAAGGCGATCGTTACATTGAAATCTGGAATCTGGTGTTTATGCAATACAACCGTGACAGCACCGGCACACTCCACCCGCTTCCCAAACCGTCGGTGGATACCGGTATGGGA
>CAKKRO010000189.1:0-9606 GCA_919902625.1 Nitrosomonadaceae bacterium | reverse complement strand
CAGCACCGGCACACTCCACCCGCTTCCCAAACCGTCGGTGGATACCGGTATGGGATTGGAGCGGATTTCTGCGGTCATGCAACAGGTTCACAGCAATTATGAAATTGATTTGTTCCAGAGCCTGATTCAAGCAGCGGCGCGTGTTACCCGCACAAAAGACCTTGCGGATAACTCCTTAAAAGTCATCGCAGATCATATTCGCGCCTGTTCATTCCTGATTACGGATGGCGTCATTCCAGGCAGCGAAGGGCGCGGCTATGTATTACGGCGCATCATCCGCCGCGCCATTCGTCATGGTTATCGATTGGGACAAAAACAGCCTTTCTTTTATCAACTGGTAGAAGATCTGAGTCAGGTGATGGGGCAGGCTTATCCAGAATTGGTTGCAGCCAAAGCGCGTGTCGCGGCCGTCTTGCAGCAAGAAGAAGAACGTTTTGCCGAAACACTGGAACACGGCATGCAGGTTCTGGAAAACGCATTAAGTCGCAACATCAAAGTGCTCGATGGCGAAACCGCATTCCGGCTCTACGATACGTTTGGCTTTCCGCTGGATCTGACTGCCGACATAGGCCGTGAACGTGGCATTACCATCGATCATGCCGGATTCGATCAGGCTATGGCACGCCAACGTGAGCAGGCACGTGCCGCCAACAAATTCACCCTGCAAGAGGGCATTGAATACAACGGCAGTCAAACCACTTTTTATGGCTATGAAGCCCTGCAGCATGAAGGGCAGGTATTGGCGATATACAAACAAGGCAGTCCGGTTGATTTTATCGAAGCCGGTGATGAAGCCGTCGTTGTTCTGGACAAGACGCCTTTTTACGCCGAATCGGGTGGCCAGGCCGGCGACTGCGGAAAGTTGTTGGCAGGTAACGGTACATTTAATGTAACAAATACGCAGAAAATACAAGCGAGTGTTTTCGGTCACAAGGGTGTTTTGAGCAGTGGGCGAATAGCTGTTGGTGATAAAGTGCTTGCTGAAGTTGATCCATTAGCACGCATTCGTACTACACGCAACCATTCTGCGACGCATCTGATGCACAAAGCACTACGGGAGGTATTGGGTGATCACGTACAGCAAAAAGGTTCATTGGTAGATCATGAGAGGACGCGTTTCGATTTTTCACATAACGAACCGATGACTGAGCATCAAATTCGCATGGTAGAAAAGAAGGTAAATGAAGAAATCCTTATTAATACAGAGTGTCAGGCGCGCATAATGGCGATTGGAGAAGCACAAAAATCTGGTGCGATGATGCTTTTTGGCGAGAAATATGGTGACGAAGTACGCGTACTAGACATCGGCTCCTCACGCGAATTGTGTGGAGGAACTCACGTGAAGCGCACTGGTGATATTGGATTGTTCAAGATCGTTTCTGAGAGTGGCGTAGCAGCAGGGGTACGACGTGTTGAAGCCTGTACAGGGGATCGTGCATTGCATTATGTAGAAACGTTGGAAGATGATCGAAGAGCAAGTGCAGCAATGCTAAAAGTTCCGTTACGCCAAGGTGGCGCGATACCAATGGCTGTTCTTCATTTGCAACAAGATAAAAAAGCACTTGAGAAAGAGCTGTCTACACTGAAAACGAAGCTCGCCAGCTCCCAAGGCAGTGATCTGGCTGCACAAGCGCAAGAAATCAAAGGCATCAAAGTGTTGGCTGCCAATCTGGAGAATGCCGATGCCAAATCACTGCGCGAAACTTTGGATCAGCTCAAAGATAAACTGAAAACGTGCGCCATTGTATTGAGCACGATTGAAGATGGAAAAATAGCCCTGATCGCCGGTGTCAGCGCCGATCTCACCAACCGGATAAAAGCCGGCGAGTTGATCAATTTCGTAGCACAACAAGTCGGCGGCAAAGGCGGCGGCCGGCCCGACATGGCGCAGGCGGGCGGCACACGGCCGGATCGGCTGCCTGCAGCACTTGAAAGTGTGATGGGTTGGGTGGAAGAAAAAATAGTGTAGTGAATGGTTAATTCCATTCACTATAAACTTTCCTATTATTCGAAGAGAAGGTAAGTCATGCAAAGTGCATCCCATATTAAGATTCTGATACTTGATGACGATACCTTTATGCTTAAGCTTCTTACCCGGATGCTTACCAAACAGGGTTATGCCACGGTCAGTTCTTGTGACAATGGTGTGGATGCACTCAAATTAATCGATCATGCCGACACTTGTCCTGATTTGATTCTGCTTGATCTCAATATGCCCGATATGGATGGGATTGAGTTTGTGCGTTATCTGGTCGATCGGCAATTTCACGGCAGCCTTATTTTAGTCAGCGGTGAAGATGAGCGTATGTTAAGAACTGCCGAGAAATTGGTTCACGCGCATAAGATACCGATGCTTGGCTATCTCCATAAGCCGGTTAATCCCGATAAATTATCTGAAATAATGAAGAAATGGGAACCCCCTTCCTTAGAAAATAAACCGCAACCCAATAAAAAAATCTACCGTGCGGAAGAATTACAGTCCGCTATTTCCAATCATGAATTAATGAATTATTACCAACCCAAAGTATCCGTGGCAACCGGTGAAGTCATCGGTGTCGAAACATTGGTGCGCTGGCATCATCCTACGGACGGTTTGGTATTTCCTGACCGGTTTATTGGTATCGCAGAAGAAAATCACCTGATTAATGAACTGACCGCCTTTGTTCTGACAGATGCGTTGGCTCAAGCCAAAATATGGCACCAGAGCGGACTGACACTACGCGTCGCCATTAATGTCTCCATGGATAATTTGACATCTCTGGATTTTCAGGATCTCGTGGTTAATATGGTCACTGAGGCAGGCCTATCGCCGCAAAAAATCGTGCTGGAGGTCACCGAGAGTCAGTTAATGGGCGCGGATACACGGATCCCGCTCGAAATTCTGACTCGATTACGCCTCAAAAGATTTCATTTGTCTATTGATGACTTTGGTACCGGACATTCATCATTAGCTCAATTACGGGATATTCCTTTTGATGAACTCAAGATTGACCAGGGTTTTGTTCACCGCGCCTGGACTGACGACACCCTGCGGGCAATCTACGATGCCAGCCTATCCATGGCGAAACAACTGGGTATGGAGGTTGTGGCGGAAGGGGTTGAAGATCAGAATGATTGGGAGCTTTTACGTCGAACGGGCTGTGATTTGGCGCAGGGCAATTTTATTTCAAGACCGCTACAGGCTGCCGATTTTTCCAACTGGATGGAAGAATGGCAAAACAGATTGCGCAATGGACTAATAGCCGGTTTTCTATAATTTCCTGAACCTCAATGGTCTTCTTCACGCAATGAATCAAGATATCTTTGTACTGTAACGGTCTCCACCTCAAAACGTGGCAATAAAGCAGCCAGTGCTTTCGCGTCATTCTGCTTGCCGGCCTGTTCTATCTCTGCACACAATTCACCCAATGCAAGCGCGCCAACAGAACGGGCGGATGACTTGAGCTTATGCGCAATTGAGCCAACGATTACAAATTGTTCCGCTTGATAAGCCATGCGCAGGTCTTCGGCTATCTTTTCTGCACTGGCACGAAAATCCTGTAACATCTCTTTGATGGTTGCCGGATCATTGCCTATCAATTCTTCAAGAATATGCACATTCAGCGGCACCAATACAGTTTCTGCTTCAGAAGCAGGTTTGGCAACTGCTTCTGATTGGGCCTTAATCTCTGAAACAGGCTTATGGATGGATAGATATTTTTCCAAGACTGACCGCAAATCTTCGAGCTGTACCGGTTTACTCAGATAATCATCCATGCCAGCACTCAGACAATGTTCCCTTTCACCTTTAAGCGCATTCGCAGTTAATGCGATAATGGGAATATGCTTTTGGCCACTTTCTTTAAGGCGAATATCTTTTGTCAACTCAAAACCATCCATTTCCGGCATATGCAGGTCTGTCAGTAATAAAGCATAATCGCCGTTCTGCAAACGCTTTAACGCTTCACGTCCATCATTGGCAATATCTGCCGCATAACCGAGCAAGTTGAGTTGCTGTCTAATCACTTTTTGATTGATATCGTTATCCTCAGCGACCAATATCAGATTGCCTTGTCGTAAGGCTTCTTCGCGCGAAGGGGGCACAGGTGCTGGCTTGTGTGAGTCGGTAAGCGGTGCTTTTTCCTCGCTGGCCTCTACTCTTCCGGCAGCAATAGCCATTGCTCGCAGTAAAGATTGCCGGTACATCACATCCCCATCCAGCGTAACGATATCCATATCTTCAATACGCGCTTGCCGGCGACGGCCACGCTTGATAATGATAAAACGAGGTTCAATACCGGATTGCAGGACGTCAGACTCAACCTTGACAGCATCTTTGATTGCACTGGAGCGGGCACTGAATGCAGCGCGCAATTCCTCAATGGATGGCATGTGTTGCCCGGCATCAATCACAACCAGCCATAAACCGGGAGCGAAGCTCTGGATGAGTTGACGGGCTGCGCTTAGATCGGGCGCTTGTTCAACGGCCGCGCCGGCACTTTTCAAATAAATGGCCAGATCATTACTCAAACCATCATCATCACCCAATATCAGGCAGGTCAGGCCATTGAGATCATTGATTTGGCTATCTGTGGCAGATACTGCAGGTAAAGGTTTAAACGGCATCTGTATGATAAAAGCGGAGCCTTGCTGAGGTTCACTTTGCACGGTTATTTCCGCCCCCATCAATCCCGCCAGATGATGAGAAATAGCCAATCCAAGCCCGGTTCCTCCAAAGCGCCGTGTCGTTGACGGATCACCTTGTGAAAAGGATTTAAAGAGTTTTTCCTGCGTCTCTTTATTCATGCCGATGCCATTATCGGTTATCTGGAATGTAATCACTACCTGATCAGGATTGGATTCAGTCAGTAATACTCTCACCGATACCTTGCCCTGTTTTTCTTGTTTACTGGAAAATTTGATCGCGTTATTAACAATATTGACGAGCACTTGGCGAATACGTAATGGATCTCCCAATACATTTTCTGGAATGGCAGGATCAATAAACAAGGTCAGCTCCACTCCTTTGTTGAGTGCCAAGTGTGCCAGCATGCCGCAGGCATTTTCCACAACACTGGCCAATCGCATGGGAATTTTTTCAATTTCCAGCTTACCTGCTTCAATTTTAGAAAAATCAAGAATATCTTCAATAATAGCGAGTAAAGCATAGGCGGAATCCCGTATCAGATTAGCCATTTCCATTTGATAACCGCTCAGACTGGTTTGCCTCAGCACATCGATCATACCAATCACACCATTCATGGGCGTACGAATCTCGTGACTCATGGCGGCAAGAAAAGAAGATTTGGCTTTGTTTGCCTGTTCGGCTTCATTTCTGGCCTGTTCTAAATCCTTCATCATGCGCACATGCTCACGGATATCCCGCATCACGCCGGTAAAATGCCGTTTTCCTCCCACAAAATATTCACTGACTGCCAGGTATAATTCAATACGTTCACCATTTTTGTGTACGCCTTCCACTTCACGGCCAAGACCAATGCCATGCGAGCCGGACAAATAAGGGCGGCCCACATACTCCTGCCCATGTCCGGTATGGCAATAATTTTCCATATAACCTTCATGTTTACTACGATCCGGTTCGGGCACTATTATTGAGACATTTTTCCCAATCAACTCATCATGGCTATAGCCGAATAGTTTTTCCATAACCGGGTTGGCGGAAAGAATCGTGCCTTTTTCATCGGTAGTCACTACGCAGTCCACCATATGCAGAACGACAGAGCGCACTTCTTCTTCCTTGATTGCTAGAGAGGCATTTGCGCGTTGCAAATCGGCGGTACGTATCGCAACCCTATTTTCCAGCTCTTGATTGAGCTGCAACAGATTTTTTTCTGCCTTGCTGCGTTCCTGATTGCTGGCATTCAGCCGTTCAACCATCATGTTGAAAGTATGGGCAAGCTGCTTCATTTCATCCCAGCCCTCAATCGCAACACGTTGATGCAAATTACCTGCCGATATTTCCAAAGCGCTTCGATTCAGATGCTTTAAAGGATCTACAACACGACGATTAAACAGAATAGCGCCCAATAGGGCGGCAAGTAATGTCAGAACCAGGATCGTTAAGCCGACATAATGCACTTTGTACACGGAGGCGAATGCTTCATCGGCATCAATCTGTACCACGATGCCCCATTTCATGAGCGGCAAGTAGCGCCATGCGGCAACAACTTCCTTGCCACGATAGTCTAAAGTCAGCGCGCCACCAGAATCACCATTCAGAGCATTCTGCATGGATTCGGCAGAGGGTATATTGAGAGGAATCCTGCGTCTTAATGCAGCATCAGGATCGTACTTTAATGGAGCCATTACCAAAGCAGAATGGTCATCTTCAAGACGTGCCACAACCGTTTCGCCACTATCCGTTAATCCTACGTTATTTGCTATGACTGCAAATACACGTTCACTATAGATTTGCAGCGCTAATACCCCTTTGATTTCTCCTTCTATTATTATTGGAGTCGCAACAAATGCAGCGATTGCGCCATATGATGGTTCATAATGCTCAAAATCAGAAATGCTGCTTTTTGAATTATCCAGCGCATAGCGCGCAACTTTGCCAAGTCCTGTATCGCGATAGGGGCCGGTGAATAAATTGGTTGGAAAATCAGATTCATGTGCGTCGGTATAGACTATGTCCCCTTTCAAAGAAATCAGAAACAGATCATAATATTTCGCTTCCTCAACAAAACGCCGGAAATTCTCACGATAACTGGCATCCAAGCGACGATAATCATCCGACTCTACCCCGCTTTCTTCGTAGATCTTGGAAAATTCAACGATGGCTTCGTAAGTTGTGCTGGCGTCGCGTAACAAACTTGCGTCAAGCAAGCGTTCCCGCAGATAACTGTCAATCTGCTCAACTTTCTTATCGGCGATCGCAGAAACATTCCGGATAGCTGATTTCTTTATTTCCTTTTCAAAGGTATGCAGTAAGCTATTACCAATGACTAATATTGGCAGCAAAGAAACCAATGTAAACCAGACAGCGAAGCGTTGTGTCAGCGAAGTGAATTTCACTGGTCTCTCCTCACAATAACTGCAACAAGGTTTTCAATCTTTTTTACATATATTTATATATGTGGCTACTTTACAGTTAATTAGTTTAAATATCACATGATGTTTTATGTTTAATTAGCCACTCCTGAAAAAAAGTAACATTTTCCCGGCACTGGACTTTCGGCTCGTTAAAAAAGCCTAACCAAGCTGTTTAATTTCTCCCCGCCTTTCATACAAATGCTGCTGGAAGTTGAAGAACAAGTTCCGGATTTCATCCACGCCGCCGAGGGCTTCCGCTGCATCGGTCATTGAGTAGTATTTCAGGTGAATCAGATTGGGCAGTCTGGACTCGCCAAGTTCTTCAAATCCTGTGTCGATATATTTGAACAGGACGAATTCAAGAAACTCTTTGTGTTCCAGACTTAACCCGTCAAGGATTCTGGGTTTTGACTGTGATACCCGTCTATCTCTTGTCATGGGCTGGATGTTGAAAGCGATGTATTCCAGCACGTCAAACAAATCGCTCTTTTCAGCGTCAACCAGCCGTTGCAGTTCAGCCAGTTCGGATTGTCCATAACCCGCATCGGCAAGTTTATCCAGCAGGGTTTTACGGGTGATTGGGCTTGACCAAATCTGCCGCAGTTCCTCTTCATTCTGGAAAAAGGAAGGCAAAGCGCCATAAAGATTGTTTAGAAATTCTCCAGCGGAGATTGGCTTGCCATCAGCACTCCAGAACGAAGTAGAAATCATGTGCTGAATCTCACGTTCCTTACCGTCACGCAGCTTGATTTTCACCTTCTTCTTGCACACGCAAGGGCTTTGACCGCAGAGATAACAAGGCCGGGTCTCTTTTATCCTGTTGCACTCGCATGGTTGCATACCGCATACAGGGCAAGGTTGCGGTGGTTTCTTCACACACACGCACGTTTCTTGACTGCACTTGACGCAAACCTCTGGTTCTATCGGCTCGCCGTCCCATTCAGGGTCAGCAAAATGATGGTAAGCATCGACGAAGTCGTAAATCGTGAAGTATTCTTTGCCATCAAATAGCCGTGTGCCACGCCCGACAATCTGCTTGAACTCAATCATTGAATTCACCGGACGCATCAGGACGATATTCCTGATATTGCGCGCATCCACCCCAGTGGAAAGCTTTTGCGATGTCGTCAGAATGGTGGGAATGGATTTCTCGTTATCCTGAAACTCCCGCAGATACTGCTCGCCCATCGCGCCGTCATTGGCAGTCACCCGCACACAGTATTTTGGGTCTTTACTCTGGCTATACTGGTTGATCAAATCCCGAACCGCTGCCGCATGATCTTGGGTAGCACAGAAGACAATGGTTTTTTCCTTCGGGTTAATCTCACTCAGAAAAATTTGAACCCGCTTGGCTTCGCGCTCCTTGATTCCAATGATGCGGTTGAAGTCTTCCTCTTCGTAAATCTTGCCTTCTTCTACTTCGCCTTCAATGATTTGGTCATCTGAAGTGTAGATGTAGTCATCCAGCGTTGTCTTGATGCGCTTCACCTTGAACGGGGTCAGAAAGCCATCGTTGATGCCTTCTTTCAGCGAATAGATATAGACTGGCTCTCCGAAATACCGATAAGTGTCCACGTTATCAATACGCTTGGGCGTAGCCGTCAAACCCAACTGCACCGCAGGGGTAAAGTATCCCAGAATACCGCGCCAGTTACTTTCGTCATTGGCTCCACCTCGGTGACACTCATCAATGATGATGAAATCAAAATAGTCAGCAGGATAGTCGCCAAAATAAGGCGTATTGTCCTTGCCGCTCATGAAGGTCTGGAAAATGGTAAAGAAGATGCTGCCGTTGGTTGGCACGCTTCCCTTCTTGCTGATTTCCTTTGGCGTAATCCGCACCAGCGCATCTTCGGGGAAAGCCGAAAAAGAGTTGAAGGCTTGGTTTGCCAGAATATTTCTGTCAGCTAGAAAGAGGATTCTCGGTTGGCGGCTGCCGTCGCGCTTCAAATTCCAACGGGTTTTAAACAGCTTCCACGCAATCTGAAAGGCGACAAAAGTTTTACCCGTGCCAGTCGCCATCGTCAGTAAAATTCGTTGCTTCCCTTCGGCAATCGCATTGAGTGAGTTGGCGACTGCTATTTCCTGATAGTAGCGAAGGCCTTTGGTGCCGCCGATGCTTTCAAAAGGAATGGCGTCGAATCGGTCTTTCCAGTCGTTCTGGTCGGAAAAAGTCTTTTGCCAAAGCTCATCGGGGGTAGGAAATGCGGCAACCAGTTCCTCGCGACCTGAAAGCATGGAGATTTCGTAAATCTCTTTGCCGTTGCTGGCGTAGGTGATATCAATGCGCAGCTTCTCTGCATAAGTCTTCGCCTGCGCCACCCCTTCACCTACTTCTTGCTCATCGCTCTTGGCTTCAATGACACCAATCTTGCGGCTCTTGTAGACCAGAATATAGTCTGCAATCATCGGCTTTGCCCGTGTACCGCCTGCTTGAATCTTGCCCGCAGTGATATGGAACTCCCGCAAAACCTTGGAACCCTCCACCACACCCCAACCGCTGGCTGTCAGCTTGGGGTCAACGCGTTCGGCTCTGGTTTCGGCTTCATTCATCGTCTAACGTAATATTCG
>CAKKRO010000188.1 GCA_919902625.1 Nitrosomonadaceae bacterium | reverse complement strand
TAACAAAAGGGTTGCCGGCGGGCACAGATCCATCCGGGCGGATGCGGATTATTTTGCCGATATGATTGCTCAGTTGCTGCGCTTCATCCATGTAATCGCCGCGATCGCCCAAGGTGATGAACAGATTACCATCGGGTGCGAATGCGAGGCGTGAGCCAAAATGCACCCCGCCTTCAGTTTTGGGTAGCTGGCGGAAAATTACATGCAGTTTTTCCAGACGGCCATCAACCAGTTCGGCTCTGGCCACCGCCGTACTGGCTTTATGTCCTTCAGGTTCTGCATAGGACAGATAAATCAGGCGGTTTTTGGGAAACTCCGGGTCCAGCGCAACATCCAGCAAGCCGCCTTGCTGCTGTACGAATACGGCGGGAACGCCTTTCACCGGTGCCGATACACGACCATCCGGTGTGATGATGCGTAATTGACCAATACGTTCCGTGACCAGCATATTGCCATCGGGCATAAAAGCCATACCCCAGGGGAATTGCAAGCCCTCGGCTATTAAGCGGACGTCAAATTCTGTCTGGATGCGTTGCGCCTGCGCGATGGATGAAAAGAAATAACTGCTGCAGAACGAGGCCAGCATAAAAAGCATCAAGATAGGGAGCTTGCGGATCATTTTCTTTTTTCCTTTCGATGGATCTCAGAATAATGAGTGCCAATGTACCATTCCTGTTGGCGGGTCTCAACTTGTGCTGATTCAAAACGCTACAATGCGCACGCGCACCCCGCCGAACACATTCAGTGGCGGCCCCGGTTCATAGTAACGGCCCAGTGCGGCATTGATGCGGGTATTGGCATTATATTGCGCATCGAACAGGTTATTGATGCCAACGAATATCGAGCCTTCAAGTCCGTTGCGTTTTGCTTCCCATCCCATCAGAAATTGCCCCAGGTTGTAGGCGTGATTCGTCGCGGTATTGGTGTCATTGACAAAAAACTCGCCCACGCGGTGTACATGGATCTGCCCGAAGAAACCGAACGGATGCGCATAACGCGCCAATCCTTCCCAGCGATGGGTAGGGATGCCGGGGAACACATTGCCCTTCAGATTCATATCATTCACAACATATTTCTCAAATTCAAAATTGGAATAGGTGTAACTGACTTCACCACGCAGACCTTTCCATTCCGGCGTGGCCAGGCGGGTTTCCACGCCCATCCGGCGCGATTGCCCGGCATTGCGGAAAAACGCCCGTCCCGGCGAGGAGGGGAGTTCGAATGGCGTGATTTCATCCCAGGTGCGGATAAAAAATACGGCGGTGTCATATTGAAATCCGGCCGAGTGGCCGCGAAAGCCGAGTTCTTTGCTGAGCGATGTTTGCGCGTTCAGGTTGGGATTGAATCCGCCGCGCCCGGCCGGGTTGTTGAGCAGTTCCGTGGTGGTCGGCGCTTCAAACACGGAAGCAACATGCGTATAAATCTGCTGTTGTTCAGTGAGATGATACACCAGCCCGGCCGAGCCGCTGGCCTGCGATACGGTTCTGGAACCGGATTGATTGCCGTCTGTTTTAAAGCCATCTTTCACCTGATAATTCAGCCAATCCCAACGGCCGCCGATGACCAGATCGAGCTTGTTAACGATGTTCCATTCATTGCGAACAAACGGCCCAACGCTTTGCACGCGCTCAATCTGGTTCAG
>CAKKRO010000187.1 GCA_919902625.1 Nitrosomonadaceae bacterium | reverse complement strand
TCGTCGACGGCGCCGTCATCATTGTCGAGAACTGTATTCGCCGGCTGGCGCTTGAGCAAGGGCGATTGGGGCGGGAATTGACGTCTGCCGAGCGCTTTGAAATCGTCTTTGATGCCTCCAAGGAAGTGAGGAAGGCATTGCTGTTCGGGCAGCTTATTATCATGGTGGTCTATCTGCCGGTGTTCGCGCTGTCCGGAGTGGAAGGCAAGATGTTTCATCCGATGGCTTTCACGGTGCTGCTGGCGTTATTGGGGGCCGTATTTCTCTCGGTAACATTCGTACCGGCGGCCGTCGCCATGTTTCTCTCCGGCAAAATGATGGAAAAAGAAGGGGCTACCGTGCTATGGGCCAAGAAAATCTACGCCCCTGCGTTGGACACCGCGATGAATAACAAGGGATTGACGGTTACCATTGCCGTTGTCACCGTGGCGTTGTCCCTCTTGCTGACAACGCGCATGGGCAGTGAATTTATTCCCAGCCTCGACGAAGAGGATATTGCATTGCATGCCATTCGCATTCCCGGCACAAGCCTGAGCACGGCCATTGAGATGCAGAATGAATTGGAAGAAACGATCAAAAAATTTCCCGAAGTCGAACGGGTATTTTCCAAAATTGGCACGGCTGAAATTGCCACCGATCCGATGCCGCCAAGCGTCGCGGATATTTTCATTATCATAAAACCGCAATCCGAATGGTCCGGCAAGTATCGCGACAAAGAGGAGTTGATCGCAGCCATGGAACAAGCGGTGCGGAAAGTGCCGGGCAACAATTATGAATTCACGCAACCGATACAAATGCGCTTTAACGAGCTGCTGTCCGGGGTGCGCGCGGATGTCGCGGTCAAAGTGTTTGGCGATGACCTTGACATCATGCTCAATCTTGCCGAACGGATTGAAAAGATCATCAAAGCCGTTCCCGGAGCAGCGGATGTGCGGGTGGAACAGATCACCGGCCTGCCGGTGCTGTCGATTCAGATGGACCGGACAAAAATGGCACGCTACGGCCTTAATGGCAGCGATGTGCAAGATGCCATCAATATTGCGGTCGGTGGCAGGACCGCCGGTTTAGTTTTTGAAGGCGATCGCCGTTTCGAGCTGCAAGTACGGCTACCCGAGCAACTGCGCGGCGATATTGAAACACTCAGACGGTTGCCGATTAAACTGCCTGTGTTGAACATGGGGGGTGGCCAGAATGCACCAGCCGCCGCTTTGCCTATCTACGTTGCGTTAGGCGAAGTGGCCGACCTCGAAATTGTCAAAGGCCCCAATCAAATCAGCCGCGAAAACGGCAAACGCCGGGTGGTGGTGACTGCAAATGTGCGCGGGCGGGACATCGGTTCTTTCGTCATGGAAGCGGAAGAACTCATCGAAAAGCAGATCAAAATTCCAGCCGGATACTGGTTGTCGTGGGGCGGGCAATTCGAGCAGTTGATCATGGCGGCAGAGCGCTTGCAGATTGTCATTCCCTTGGCGCTCGGATTGGTATTTTTCCTGCTGTACACCATGCTCGGCAGTTTTCGCGATAGCCTGCTGGTGTTCAGCGCGGTTCCGCTGGCTATCACCGGCGGCATTGTAGCGCTGTGGTTACGCGATATCCCCCTGTCGATTTCCGCCGGAGTGGGATTCATCGCCATGTCCGGGGTAGCGGTATTGGATGGCTTGGTGCTGCTGTCGTTTATCCGTGATCTGCGGCAACAAGGTTTTTCTCTGGACGAGTCCATCCGAACCGGATCTCTCTTGAGGCTGCGTCCGGTACTGATCACGACCTGGGTGGAATCGCTCGGATTCTTGCCGATGGCGCTCAGTACCAGCACCGGTGCCGAAGTGCAACGCACGCTGGCAACGGTAATGATCGGCAGTACACTCTCGCAATCACTTTTATCTTTGCTGGTTGTACCTGTGCTGTATCACCTTGTGCATCGCCGGGATAGTAAATGACCCAGCGCGCCATTCAATGTTGTGGACGCTATTCTACAATTGCAATCGCATTAAACGGGCGTGGATTTCTTTTTTCCGTCGCTTTCGTCGCGGGCTTTATTTTTCCGCCCAATAATCCGCCAATAATTCTTGGACCCAATCGGGAGCGGCATGTTGCAGAAAATTAATCTGACCATTACGGATGACAGCAACTTGCTGAAAAGGATTATCCGCGCGCGAATTATCCAGAATATAAACCTGATCGCATAACGGCAGTGTTTGCTTGATAAGCTTTAACTCTCTGGGAATCCGGCTGATCACTTTCTCATCCGGAACATAATGTCCGCCTTCGCTTACCCGCTGTGCTATGCGCGCCTGATTGAGTGCAACATCGCTTAGGTGGATAAATGCCAGAATGATTTCATAGCCAAGTGTTTTGGCTTGTGCGACAAAATCAATTTTTGAGGGATGCGAGAACACGGTTTCAAAGCAGAAGCTTCTGCCTTCCCGCAGCAATTGTAACCGCATCTGTCGCGCTAGTATGGCCGCATCGTAACTGTGCGATTCCGGGGCATGCGGATAAAGCAGTTTGGCTACGATGTCGGCATTCACAAACGGAATACCTTTTTTGGCTAATCGGGTGCGGTAAAAGGTGCTTTTACCTGCACCATTTCCACCGGCCAGCAGCCAAAGTTGTTTTTTTGTGCTCAAAGTGCTGTTTCATTTATTCCGATAAATACGCCGCCCTGAAATTTTCCTGTATTTATTGTGCCATCTGGATTAATCCGCTCCAGATATCCAGGGTGCGTTAACGAAACTTGGTACTTTACCGGGCTGCTTGTCACCGTTTGCGACAGTGTTCCACTCGCACGCTCAGTTTCCAGCGATTGAAATACTTCGCCGGAATCAATCGGTTCACTATGAACGGGTTCAATCCTGATTTTTGACAGCCCTGCTGAAACCGACAGCAAGTCGTCCGGGTCCAGCATCTTGGACACGTTGCACCCAATTTCCGCCCAATATTCAATTTGCTCGGCCGTGCTGCGATGAAACCGTTCCCCCGTTAATGCCGCAGCCTGCATCAAATCTTCCTGCAAGCGGATCGGAGAAGCTGACTTTGCCATGGTTTTATCTCGTTGAGGAATAATAATCGTCTGATTGTAGCAGTTTGCTACAAGATTCTCCAGATTTGCTCAGCGGTAAATTCTCCAGCAATAATGGATCCTGGCATCGCGCGCAAAATCCTCGGGGATCATTGCTTTGCTGATGTCTTCGATAATCAAATCACTCAGTGCTTCCTGGTCCATCTTGAAACGGCGGAAGTTGGTCGAGAAATACAGGTTTCCGCCCGGCGCCAGCAGGGCTGCGGCGTTGCGGATCAGTTGCACATGGTCTTTCTGGATGTCGAAGACTTCGTCCATTTTCTTGGAATTGGAAAAGGTGGGCGGGTCGAGAAAGATCAGGTCGAACTGCGGTTTGGGTTTTGCGCTGGCTTGTCCGGCCAGCCATTGCAGGCAATTGGCGCGCACCAGCTTGTGATCGCCGCCGATGCCGTTGAGGACAAAATTCCGTCTCGCCCAATCCAGATAGGTGTTGGACATATCCACCGTGATGCTGGACGCCGCGCCGCCCACTGCCGCATGTACCGTGGCGCTGCCGGTGTAGGCGAATAAATTCAGGAAGCGTTTGCCCCTGGCTTGTTGCTGGATCAGTAAGCGCATCGGCCGGTGATCCAGGAACAAGCCGGTGTCCAGATAATCCTCGAAATTGACCCAGAATTTGCAGCCGCCTTCCTCAACCACATGAAAGTGGCGGGAGTCATCGAGCTTCTCGTATTGATCGGTGCTTTTCTGCTTGCGGCGGATCTTTAAAAACACCTGTCCGGCAGGAATGCCCAGCACCCTGGGTATTTCCGCCATTACGCCGGCCAGCCGTTGATTGGCCTTGAGAGGATCAGTGGTTTTCGGCGACTCGTATTCCTGCACGTTGACCCAGGTCTGCTCGCCTTGATACACATCCACGGCCACGGCGTATTCCGGCAGGTCGGCATCGTACAGCCGGTAGCAATGCACCTGATTCTGCTTGGCCCACTTGGCCAGTTTCTTCAGGTTCTTGCGCAAGCGGTTGGCGAACATTTCACTCTGGCTATCGGTCTGTCCGGTCTGGGCGCGGCGGCTGATGAGTTCGATGCGTTCCTGCTGGGATTTGGCTTTCGGTTCAAAGAAAGCTTTTTCCTCGATCGTGAAACGCAATAACTTGCACTCCAGCGCGCCGTTGAACAGCGTGACCGGCTTGTGCGAGCGGATGCCCAATCTGAATCCCAGTTCCGGATTGCCGATGATGATCGCCGCTTGCCAGCCGGTAAAGCGTTGTTTCAATACCTCGCCGAACTGGCGATAGAGCGCGGCGGTTTGTTCTTCATCGCCGAGCCGCTCGCCATACGGCGGGTTGCAGACGATCAATCCTTCCGGCCAGCTTTCCGCCGCGGAAGCAGCGGCGATGTCGCGCTTTTCGATGTGGATTTTGCCGGATAATCCGGCGTTTTCGATGTGCTGCAGCGCGGCATTGACGGTGTGGCGATCCTGATCGAAGCCGACGATGACCGGCAATTTGGCTAAGCCCGTCTGGCGGCGTTGCCGGGCATTATCCAGAATGTTTTGCCACAGCGCGGCATCGTGCTGCTTCCAGCCGGTAAAACCGAAATAATCGCGCTGCAAGCCCGGTGCGATATCCCCGGCGATCAGCGCGCCTTCCACCAGCAGCGTGCCGGAACCGCACATCGGATCAAGCAGCGAGCCGCCTTGCGCGGCGATTTCCGGCCAACCGGCGCGCAGCAGAATCGCCGCCGCCAGGTTTTCCTTGATCGGCGCGGCGATGCTGATATCCCGGTAACCGCGCTTATGCGAACTCTCGCCGGATAAATCCAGGCTCAACTGCGCGGTGTCGTTGTGCAGGTAGACATTGACGCGGATGCTGGGGCGCTCGGTATCGACATTGGGACGGCTGCCGAACTTGGCGCGCATCTGGTCGACGATGGCGTCTTTCACTTTGAGCGCGCCGAAATGCGTGTTGTTGATCGCCGCATTATTCTTGCTGCTGAACGATACCGCCAGGCTGTCGTCGGCGTTCAGATGCTCGGACCAGTCGATGCGTTGCACGCCATCATAAAGATCCTGCTGCGATTTCACCTCGAAGCTGCCGAGCAGCAATAGAACGCGGCTGGCGGTGCGCAACCATAAACAGGCTTGGTAAGCCATCGCCAGATCGCCTTGAAAAGCCACGCCGGCCATTTTCTGCTGCACGTTTGTTCCGCCGAGTGCCTGGATTTCATTGGCGAGTATGCCTTCCATCGCTTTCGGCGTGGTGGCGAAGAGTTGGTATTGCGTCATGATTGGTTATGTGCTGAATAGCCGCGTAGGATACTCGAATGTGCTGCCATCGCGCTGGCTTTTTTGCACCGGATTCTCAGGGCGTCACGGTGATCTTCTCGCGGGCATATTCCACCACCTGCCCGTTGCGGATCTTGCAGGTTTTGCGCAGCTCAACCTGACCGTTCACCATGACCTTACCCTTGGCGATCACAACCTTGGCTTCGCCACCGCTCCCGCACAGACCGGTGATCTTCAACAGATCATTCAATGCAATGGTGTCGCGGCCTTCGAGGCTGAATGTACTCATGATTTGCCCTGTTTGAATTGAATGTAGATGGCTTCGACTTTTTCCCTGGCCCACGGTGTCCTGCGCAGAAACTTCAGACAGGATTTGATGCTGGGATCCTGTTTGAAGCAATGGATATCCACCTTTCCGGCCAATCCCTCCCAGCCGTATCGCGCATGCAGCTCGGTCAGCAGCGCCTCCAGGGTCACGCCATGTAAGGCATTCTTAGGTTGCGGGTGCTGGTTATTTTCGGGGGCGGGGCCGGGCATGGCATTTACCGGGTTGATAGTGAACAGCGGGTATTATACGTGCTGTATCCGTTGGAGCATAAGGCAATCGAATGGCTAACTTGCGGGGGAATTTCTTTGCGACGGATCTCTTTTGAAGGCGCGTACCAGTTTGTGCGGATCGATTGCGTGCCGCTGACTTTTGGCGGCGGATGCCCACCAGGTGAGCTGCGCGAAGGTTCTGCCAAAATAGCTGGCCCATTCTTTCGCATCAACCTGCGCGAGAAAATTTCCGTCTTCCGCGAGCACTTCATGCGCCTTGGGAATATGGATCATCGCCGAAACCGGCAAGCAACCCAGTTCCGACAGAAAAGACCGCATGCCCACCGCCGCCCTCACGCCACCCCATTGCCCCGCCGAATAAGTGACGATCGCGCTGGGCTTGTACGAAAACAGCGAACTGCCGAAGTGATTGAGCAAATGCGCCAGGGCGGGACTCATCGAGTGATTGTATTCCGGACTCACCATGACATAGCCATCCGCCGCCGCGATTTTGTCCGCCAGGGACTGGAGCTGGGCGGGCGCCTTGCCCTGTGCGTAAGCAAAGTGGGGTTTGAATATCGGTCCAGGATCAAAATCGAGCGGATCGATCAGTTCTGCTGAAATGTCGTTTTGATGCATCTGCGCCAAACAAGCTCTTGCGACTCTTAGACCCAGGCGGGGAGGATTGGGGGGTGTACTATCGCGGACTGTGCCAAGGAAAATCAGGAGTTTCATCGATATTCTATGAGAAATTGGTATAACGTGGAGCTAAGGGGCGGGTGCGATAGCGACCGTCCCGCTTGAGCGCCATATTAGATTTCTTATCCATTAGGCAACAGAATCGGAACTGAGAACTTAATTCTGCTCGACGATGAATTAGTTGCATCAGATTTTCCTTGGGAGCCTAAGCCTACTGGGCCTACAAAGACACCTATACCACCCTTGGTTTCCGTGCCTTCAGTAGTTGTAACTGCAACATCAAATTCAATTTGCTGTACAGGTTGACCATTTTCTGAGTTCCATATCTGCAAGCCATGGTCAGTTCTAAAAGTAATCGAACTAGAATTGATCGAACCTCCCTTTTCCTTGTAATACTTCTGAGCCTCTACAACCCCATCGACAATTTCCTTTAATGTTTCTGCCACGAAATCTTTAAGCTTCATAGTATGTTCCTTTGAAATCTAACGTGATGTATACGACATGATTTGTCCAATAATACTTAGCAAGTGTCGTGCAATCATGATTAAGAATCGATATCTTGTTGTTAAAACTTATTAAAGTTTATAGTAATCAGATGAATTATGTCAGCGAATACGACATCGCCGTTTACAACAAAAAAATAGTCGCCAGACCCAGAAAAATAAAGAACCCACCACTGTCCGTCACAGCGGTGATCATCACGCTGGAGCCGATAGCCGGGTCGCGGCCGAATTTGCGCAGGGTCAGCGGGATCAGGACGCCGAGCAGCGCTGCCAGCAGCAGATTCAGCACCAGCGCCAAGGTCATCACCAGACCCAGTTCGGCATTCTGATAAATGGCAAAGGTGAACAGGCCGACGATGGTTCCCCATAGCAGGCCGTTGACGATGCTGACGCCGACTTCCTTGGTGATCAGCTTCCAGGCGCTGCTGGTGTTGATCTGGTCCAGCGCCAGCGCGCGCACGATCATGGTGATGGTCTGGTTGCCGGAGTTACCGCCGATGCCGGCGATAATGGGCATCAGCGCGGCGAGCGCCACCAGTTTTTCGATCGAGTCTTCAAACACGCCGATGACGCGGGAAGCGATAAAAGCGGTGACCAGATTAATGGCCAGCCACACCCAACGGTTCTTAACGCTCTTTAGAACCGGCGCAAAGAGGTCTTCCTCTTCACTCAAGCCGGCCAGATTCAGCGCTTCGTTCTCTGCTTTGGCGCGGATAAAATCGATCACGGTGTTGACCGTGACGCGGCCGAGCAGCTTGTCGGTATCATCGACCACGGAGGCTGAAACCAGGTCATAGCGTTCAAATGCGTTAGCCGCCTGCTGGGCGACATCGTCCGGGTGCAGTTTGATCATTTCCTTGGTCATCACTTCTGCAACCAGGGTGTCCGGGTCGCTGACCAATAACCGGTTGATCAGTAATACGCCTTTTAACTGTTCGTTCCGGTCGACAACAAAGAGCTGATCGGTGTGATCCGGCATTTCCTCCAGCCGGCGCAAATAACGCAGAACCACTTCCAGCCGGATATCTTCACGGATGGTGATGACATCGAAATCCATTAAGGCGCCGACGGAGTCCTCCGGATACGACATGGCCGCGCGCAGTTGCTCGCGTTCTTCAATGGGCAGTGAGCGGAAAACATCATCCATCACTTGCTGCGGCAAATCCGGCGCGAGATCGGCAATCTCGTCGGCATCCAGATATTCCGTCGCTGCCACCAATTCCTGATTGTGCATGTCGGTGATCAGGGTGGCGCGGACGGCGTCGGAGGTTTCGAGCAATACTTCACCGTCCCGGTCCGTTTTGACCATGCCCCAGATCAAGAGCCGGTCTTCCA
>CAKKRO010000186.1 GCA_919902625.1 Nitrosomonadaceae bacterium | reverse complement strand
TTTGCGAGGCATCGGATAACAAGGCGCCCACTTTGAATGGCACGGTATTATCAATGCCTGATTTTACAGTGGCGTCTTGAATCACTTGTGTAATCACGCTGCCGGAGGCTAAATCAACCGCGCTTGTTTTGCTCGCCAGCAATGCAGCCAGTGTTTCATACGCCAGATCAATGCCTGCTGTTTCATTTGCCGAAACACCCGCCCCATTCAATAAGGCGGCTGCCTGGCTGATGAGGGTATTGATTTTAACCGCTGCGGCATGAATGGCCAGAGCGATGCCGGTTGCCGTTGCGCCGGTGTCGGTACGGATCGTTTCCTGTATGGGATCGAAGTTGAGCAGATCGACACCGGTATTTAAACCCAGCGATGTGAGTATCTTGGCAGTGGCTTCTTGCACTGTCGTGATACTGTTTTGCGTTATCTTGGCAATCAGCGTGGTCAGCGGATTGACCACCGTTGAGCCGGCCGGTGCCGTCATGCTGCCTTCAAAAGGCTTGCCGGTGGCAATGTCCGTTCCCCCGGATACGATTAACTGACCAAATCCCGTCACGCCGGGTAATGTGAAGTTGCCGAATGCATCCGTGATAGTGCTGGGTTCGTCTGCATTGAGGATTCCATCCCCATTCAAATCAGCAAATACGGTTGCGCCTTTTACATAGCCGTCAATCACTTTTCCGGTGACACCCGATTCCAGCAATGCCTTGGCTGAGGCCACCGTGGCGATATCATCGGTTACATTCGCGGTCACTTGTTGCAAAACCGCCAGACTCGTAGCCGATCCGCCTTGGTCAATCGAATAGAAAGCAGCGACTTCCACTTTATGATTAAATTGCCGGGCGGCCGCGCCCCAATGAATATCCGCTGTATCGACGGCTGCCAGCGCCGTTGCCGCCCAGTGGATGACCTCCCCGCGGCCTTGACCCGCATTTAATAATCCCTCGATTTCTGATTCAGCCCATGCCTTGTTTTCGACATTGACCAGGGAACCAACGGTATTTTCTACAAACTGTGCGGCAAATGCATGATCGGACAGTGCATCCGAATACAACGACTGTTTGAACACATCGGTTTGGGCCAATATGTTGGCCAGATCCTTGATTGAACCGCCATTATTTACAAAAGCTGTGAATTCACTTAAGAAGTGGGCGCCCGGTGCTGCTTTGAACATTGCTTCAACTGTCTGTACGATTTCAAGTTGCTGGCTATCCATTACTCCTCATTGATTTATTCAGGCAACATCTACGTCACCACCATTTTTAATGGATTTTACCCAGTTATCAGTGACAGGTAAATAAA
>CAKKRO010000185.1 GCA_919902625.1 Nitrosomonadaceae bacterium | reverse complement strand
GTTAATATCGGGAGAAATGATGGCGGCCTGAAAGGGTTGACAGTTTTCAGGCAAGCCCTGAATGGGTTGTGATTGCGCCGCACCTGTTGGTATAGCGTGCCGGGTTCACTTATACTTGGCTTGTGATCGAAAAGAGTGTTTTAAACAGACCGTGAGGTAATAGGAATGATGAAAGCGATAATATCTGATCTGATGAAACGGATACCGGGCAAGCCCAGCGAGGAGTGGCCGATGGGTGAGCCATTTGTGCAAGCTTTTGCGCATGGTTCGATGTCGGTTGAGGTGTATGCGCCCAAAGGCACCGATATACAAACGCCGCACGATCAGGATGAGCTGTATTTCATCCATTCCGGCCGGGGTGAGTTTGTCGTTGGCGGGGACCGCCATCCATTTGAGCCGGGCATGGTATTTTTTGTGGCGGCTCACGTCGAGCACCGCTTTGAGAATTTTTCACCGGATTTTTCCACCTGGGTGGTTTTCTGGGGGCCGAAAGGTGGCGAATAAATCAAGGCATCTGGCCGATTTTTAAGTGATTGGAAGATATGCTTAAGTTTTACGGTTACAAAAAATGTGATACCTGCCGCAAGGCGGAGCGGTTTTTACAACAGGCTGGAATTGGCTACGAATTTATTGATATCACCGGGCATCCGCCAACTGCGCAAGAACTCGCCGCCATTGTCCAGCGCGCCAATGTTCCACTGAACAAACTTTTCAATACCAGCGGCGTGCAATACCGTGAACTAAAAATCAAGGAGCAGTTGCCTGCGTTACCGGATCAGGAAATTCTGATTCTGCTGGCGGGTAACGGCCGTTTGATCAAAAGGCCGCTGATTACCGATGGAGAACGCGCGACCGTGGGTTTTAGCGCAGAACAGTTTGCCGCTATCTGGGGTTGATGCCGGAAGCCTCATTTCACTTTGACCGGGGTTTTGCGGCTGCGCATCAGCCTGTAACTGAAGCTGGGTTCAAGCTGACAATTCGCCGCAGATCACACGGTTCCGGCCAGCCTGTTTGGCTTTGTATAATGCACCATCCGCAGTGGCAATCAAGGATGCGCCGATAGCTTTCACGGGCTGAGAGGTGTCAACGGGTTGCTGATAGCCTGAGACGCCTATGGAAACTGTGATCTGTATGGATTTCCCTTCCAGTTCGATGTGATGATTCTGGATGTTCTGACGGATACGCTCCGCCACATCACGGGCATTGGCGGCATCCGTTTCAATCAATAACACGGCAAATTCTTCCCCGCCATAACGTCCCAGCACATCGGTTGCGCGCAGGTTTTGCCGGATGATATGGGCAACTTGTTTCAGCACCTGATCACCGCTGGCATGGCCATAGTTGTCATTGAACTGCTTGAAATGATCCACGTCGATGAATAGGCAACTGAGCGGTTTCTTGTAACGCTGGCTGCGGGAGATCTCTTCGGGCAAGCGTTCATCAAAGTAGCGCCGGTTATTGATTCCGGTCAAAACATCTTTGAGTCCGATGTTTCTCAACTTGTCGTGCAAGATGGCCATATCGATGCAAACCGAGATGACAGCACCTAAATGTTGTAAAAAATCCGTTGCTGAATTGCTTCTAAAACGATCAGTCTTGCAGTCTCCCAAATTCAGACTGCCGATAATGCGGGTATCCCGCTTAAGCAGTAATAGTGCGATGCTTTTGATGGGTTGTGAGGAATGTTGAAATAGATCCGCATGCAGATCGGGATTGTACGGGCAAAGTCTGGGTGAACCATTGGCGTCAAATAGCTTGAGATGACGCCCGGCATCAAAATCAAAGGATAAATGAGGAAAACTTTCTTTCTGGATGGGATCGGTCAGTTGTAGCGATTGCTGTAATTCAGATTCCGGGTCAAACAGGCTTAATGACACTATTTCCAATTCAAATTTTTCTTTGCATTCAATCAGCAGAACCTGAATGAGTTCAGTGAGTGATTCACATTGCATGAGCCGCAGTTCCATATTCTGGAACCGGCGCAAAATAAACTCATTGTCCCATGCCTGTTTGATCAGCTTGTTGTAGCGCTGGTTGAGCGCTTTTTTCTTTCGACGCATGTTAGATGCTTATTTCAGCCATAAATTGATATCGAAAAACCTGTCAGAGATTAACCGTTGCTTTAAGAAAATACAATCATGAACGTTTCAGAGCAGATGAATCGGTGGTGATTTCGCTTTTGTTCATCGGTTGCTGGCAGTGTAAAGCCCTTTAAACACTATGAATAGTGTTGTAAACAAACAAACTTGCTCTTTAGGATACATGCTTGTACTCTTTCGGTAGTTGCTGTGAATTAGGGCGCCACTATTAACAGGTGGCCACAGGATTCGGCTATGATCCACAGGGTCATGGTTTTATTCAATCACCGGATCAAGCAGGAGGCGAAATGGGTCACAAAAAGTTTTTAGTGCGCAAAGCGGCGGTATTGGGAGCGGGTGTCATGGGTGCGCAGATTGCGGCGCATCTGGTGAATGCCAATATAGAAACGTTACTGTTTGAACTGTCGGGCGAAGCGGATAATTCCAACGCCAATGTGATCAAGGCAGTGGAGAAACTGAAGAAACAGGAACCCGCGCCCTTGTCGGTCAAAGCCAAAGCGACTTGTATTCAACCTGCGAATTATGATCAGCATCTTGAATTACTCAAGGATTGTGATCTGGTGATTGAAGCGATTGCCGAACGCATGGACTGGAAGCGTGATTTATATGCGAAGGTTGCGCCATACCTGGGAGAGCAGACTATTTTCGCCAGTAATACCTCCGGGCTGTCGATCAATCAACTGGCCGAGGCTTTCCCCGAGGAGCTGCGTCATCGTTTCTGCGGCATTCATTTCTTCAACCCACCGCGCTATATGCATCTGGTGGAGTTGATTCCCTGCCAGGCGAGCGATGCGGACATGCTGGATCATCTGGAAGCATTTCTGGTGACTTATCTGGGCAAGGGCGTGATTCGCGCCAAAGATACCCCCAATTTCATCGCCAATCGCATTGGCGTATTCTCCCTGCTGGCTACCATGCACCATGGCAGGGCATTCGATTTCGGTTTTGATGGGGTCGATGCACTGACCGGTTCATTGATTGGCCGTCCCAAAAGCGCCACCTTCCGTACAGCCGATGTGGTGGGGCTGGATACGTTGGCGCATGTGATCAATACCATGCGCGACACTTTGCCGGATGATGCCTGGCATGCCTATTTTGTTGCGCCGGATTGGTTGCAGGGTTTAATCCAACAAGGTGCGCTGGGAGAGAAGGTCAAACGCGGGGTGTATCAGAAAGTAAAGGGTGAGATTCATGTGCTTGATCTGCCGGCACAGGCTTATCGTCTGTCAATGGGTGAAGTGGACGAAGATCTGAAACGGCTGCTTAAGTACAGCAGTCCGGCTGAAAAATTTGCCGCCTTACGCAATAGCCAGCAGCCGCAGGCGCAGTTTTTATGGTCAATCTTCCGCGATTTGTTTCATTATTGCGCGGTGCAACTGGAGACGATTGCGGATAATGCACGCGACCTGGATCTGGCGGTGCGATGGGGTTTTGGCTGGAATCAGGGTCCCTTTGAAATCTGGCAGGCAGCCGGATGGAAACAGATTGCAGACTGGATTAATGAGGATATCGCTGCCGGTAAAAGCATGAGCCAGGCACCTCTACCGCAATGGGTGATGACGATTGCCGAAAGTGACATGCAAAGTGTGCATACGGCAGAAGGTTCTTTTGCTCCGGCATCCGGGAGAACACAGCTGCGTTCAAAGCTTCCCGTGTATCAGCGCCAGCTTTTCCCGGACCGGTTGATTGGCGAGGCAGCGATTTACGGAGAAACTATCTTTGAAACAGACGCCGTCAGAATGTGGCATAGCGGCGATCAAATCGCCATTCTCAGTTTCAAGAGCAAAATGCATACCATCGGCGTGGATGTACTGGAAGGGGTGCAACAGGCGATCCGGGAAGCCGAACAAAACTGGCGTGCATTGGTGATCTGGCAAACGGAGCCGCCGTTTTCAGCCGGAGCCAATTTGCAGAAAGCCACCGAGCGCCCTAAACCGGATATCCAGCATGGCAGTGCGTCATCTTCTCCATCTGCACCACCTTCGACATTTCAGTTGTTCCTGAAAAATTTAAGGAAATCGACGCAGGCCACGGT
>CAKKRO010000184.1:1766-4048 GCA_919902625.1 Nitrosomonadaceae bacterium | reverse complement strand
TATTCGTGTTCATTCGTGGTTCTGATTAAAGAAACCGGCACCATACTGCTCACGATAACGCTCTACCGCGCATAAATGCTGATCAAGTTCATTTTTGTCCTGTAAATACTCAACCAGATCGTTCAAATCAATAATAGAAATCACCGGAAGATCATGCATTTTCTTGACTTCCTGCACTGCGGATAACTGTCCGCTGCCTCGTTCCATCCGATCCAATGCAATGACAACACCGCAGGGAGTCGCACCTGATGCATGAATCAACTCAACAGATTCGCGCACGGAAGTGCCCGCGGAGATCACGTCATCGGCAATCAACACCCGCCCAGCGAGCGGAGCGCCCACCAGCACTCCTCCTTCCCCATGATCTTTGGCTTCTTTACGGTTAAAACAGAAAGGGTAGTTATGCCCCATCTCAGCCAGAGCAATGGCAATCGTGCTGACCAGAGGAATACCCTTGTAAGCAGGGCCGAACAGCATATCAAACGGAAGCTGGGCAGCCATGATCGCTTTGGCGTAAAATTGCCCCAACTTACGCAGTGAATCCCCATCGTTAAACAAGCCTGCATTAAAGAAATAAGGGGACATGCGCCCTGCTTTGGTTTTAAATTCGCCAAAGCACAGCACATTGCGCTCAATCGCGAACTGAATAAATGCCTGCCGGAAATCGGACATAAATTGAATTAACCCGGAATTATTGATATGCAAATTATAACGCTTAACCTGAATGGCGTCCGTGCGGCTGCAAAAAAAGGCTTTTTTGAGTGGTTGTCCGTACAATCGGCCGAGATTGTGTGTGTGCAGGAACTCAAAGCCCAGTTATCCGATCTTTCCGGCGACATGCTGTCACCCGGCAGCTATCATGGCTATTTTCATTGCGCAACGCAGAAAGGCTACAGCGGTGTCGGTATTTACTGCCGCAATCAGCCTGATAAAGTCATAGAAGGCATCGGCATTACAGAAATCGACGCAGAAGGCCGTTTTATCCAGGTGGATTTCGGCCACTTAAGCATTATTTCACTCTATCTTCCGTCCGGCTCCAGCGGCGAGCACCGGCAAGCCGCGAAATTTTTCTTTATGGAAAAGTTCTTTCCGGTGCTGCAAACACTGATGGCCAGCGGCCGGGAAATTATTTTGTGCGGTGACTGGAATATTGCGCATAAGGAAATTGACCTGAAAAACTGGCGGGGCAATCAAAAACACTCCGGTTTTTTACCCGAAGAGCGTGCCTGGCTGTCTCATGTCTTTGACGACATTGGTTTTGTTGATGTGTTTCGACGGCTGAATCCTGAACCGGATCAATACACCTGGTGGTCAAATCGTGGACAAGCCTGGGCCAAAAACGTCGGCTGGCGGATTGATTATCAGATTGCCACACCCGCAATCGCCCAAAAAGCATGCAGTGCCTCTATTTATAAAACCGAGCGATTTTCCGATCATGCCCCCTTAACGATTGATTACGATCATCGCTTATGAAGTCCATGGAATTTTCCAGTTGGTTACAGGCACTCCGCGTTTATACCCATCCGCGCGTACTGGGCATGCTGTCACTGGGATTTTCCGCCGGACTGCCGCTCCTGCTGATATTGGGCACACTCTCGTTCTGGCTGCGCGAAGCCGGGATAGACCGCACCACGATTGGCCATCTGAGCTGGATTGGCCTCGCGTATAGCTTCAAATGGCTCTGGTCGCCATTGGTTGACCGGCTATCCCTGCCGCTCTTGACGCATTTTCTAGGGCGCCGCCGTGCATGGCTATTGCTCTCCCAAACTGTCATTGTTATTGCGCTTATCGGCATGGCCCATACCGATCCGGTTGTGAATCTGACGCATCTGGTGTTTTTTGCGCTGGCGGTGGCTTTTGCTTCCGCCACGCAGGATATTGCGCTGGATGCCTATCGCATCGAAGCGGTGGCTGTCGAGTTGCAAGGCGCCATGGCCGCCACTTATCAGGCGGGCTATCGTGTCGCCATGATCATGGCTTCGGCGGGTGTGCTATGGATCGCTGCGGCGGTTGATCCCTCGGCAGCCGCCTATGACCATGCGCCGTGGCGCTTCGCTTATCTGGTGATGGCAGCCAGCATGGCTGTCGGCATTATCACCACGCTGATCATTCGTGAACCGGATGTTCCCTATAGCAAACTCATTTCAGAAAACGAAGCCATCGCGCAGCTTGCCATCGCAAAGTGGAATCTTCCTCCACGTCTCGCCGGAATCCTGGTGTGGCTGTACGGCGCGCTGATAGCGCCTTTCAGGGATTTTATCGTGCGCCATGGCCGGCAAGCC
>CAKKRO010000184.1:0-1666 GCA_919902625.1 Nitrosomonadaceae bacterium | reverse complement strand
ACCAACTCCGCCTACTCGGCTACCCAATATGCGTTATTCAGTTCGGTCATGCTGTTACTGCCTAAATTTATCGCCGGTTTCAGCGGACAATTTGTGGATGCTTATGGTTATGAGAACTTCTTCATCGCCACCGCCATATTGGGTCTTCCCGTTCTGGTCTTGGTCTGGCTGGCCGGACAGGCAACGTTTGCAACTGCAGCAGAAAAACCGGGCGGTACCACAACACCTCATGCATAGCAATCATAAAGCAACAAGCCCTGAAGCTGAATACCAGGCACTGATACAGGCTGGCGAACTGGAGCCGGATATCGATCAGGCCAAGGCGGTCGCCACATTGGAGCGATTACACCGCGAATTGATCGATTACCCCGCGAGAGGCGGTAAAAACAGTGGATTCCCACTCAAGAACTGGTGGCCTGCACGTTTCTTTCACGGCTTCGGCAATAATAAATCTGCACCGAAAGGCATCTATCTCCATGGTGGCGTAGGGCGCGGCAAATCCATGCTGATGGACTTGTTTTTTTCAGTGGCCCCAATGGCATCAAAGCGGCGGGTGCATTTCCATGAATTTATGCTGGATATCCATGCCCGGTTGAAGGAATGGCATGATCTTTCCACACAGGAAAAAGCACGCCGTGGCGGACGTGCCCGCGATGATGACCCCATGCCATCCATCGCACAGCAGATAGCTCATGAAACAACGCTGTTATGCTTTGACGAATTGCAGGTTACGGATATTGCCGATGCGATGGTGCTGACCCGGCTATTCAAGGAATTATTTGATCACGGGGTGATCGTGGTCGCCACATCCAACCGGCCGCCCGGCGATCTTTACAAAAATGGCCTAAATCGCCAGCGCTTTTTGCCTTTCATTGAGCGAATCAAGGAAAGGCTTGAAATCATCCCGCTCGACGGCCCGGTTGATTATCGCTACAATCGCTTAAAAGGCGCTGAAACTTACTATTTTCCGGTTAATGCAGAAACCACCACGCAATTATCGGCCACCTTTTTCCGCCTGACCGACCGCCGCGTGGAAGACCGGGCCAAGGTTCCCAGCGAAACATTGAATGTTCAGGGACGCACGCTTTTTGTGCCCAAAGCAGCGCGCGGGGTTGCCGTTTTCTCGTTCAAACGCCTGTGCGCAAACCCGCTGGGCTCGGCGGATTATCTCACCATTGCAAGAACCTATCACACCGTCATCATGGTTGCGATCCCACAATTCAACAATGAAAACAACGACGAAGCGCGGCGTTTCATCAATCTTATCGATGCGCTTTACGAACACGGGGTCAAATTCTTATGCTCGGCCGCCGCGCCTCCGCAATCACTGTATACCGAAGGGGATATCCGTTTTGAATTTGAGCGCACGATTTCCCGTTTGATGGAAATGCAATCGGAGGATTATCTGACAAGAGGTCATGGCAAATCTGTTGCAGACTGACAAACTCTTTCTCTTACCATCTTATTTTTACGATAAAATCGTTCAACACCATCAATAACGCTGTGCGGCTATCATCAGCCGCCGATCACTATCAATAAAGGAATGAACAATGAATAAAACAGTTGCCGCCTTATTATTTCTTTTAGTCATGTGCGCCTCTCTGGCCATACTGATTAGCCCACTGGCAGCCATCATTACCTTTTTTGCTGTGGCCATCACTTTTTA
>CAKKRO010000183.1 GCA_919902625.1 Nitrosomonadaceae bacterium | reverse complement strand
CATCGCAGAATGAATCGGATCCGATTGCCGATCTGGATCTCATTGGATCAGGCCGCACTCAGCATGAAATTGAAGAGGATATTCGTAAAGCGCTAGCGGTGCTGCCGGGTGTCAACATCGTGATATCTCAACCGATTGCGCAACGGGTGGATGAAATGGTCACCGGCGTGCGCTCGCAAGTCGCGGTCAAAATTTTTGGGGATGATCTGGAAGAATTACGCAGACTGTCCGAGCAAACAGCGCGTATCATCAAATCCACACGTGGCGCCCGGGATATCCGTATTGAGCGGCTATCCGGTCAGCAGGAGTTGACGATTGATATTGATCGCCGCGCCATTGCCCGCCATGGGATCAATGTGTCTGATGTCAACGAACTGATTGCCACTGCAGTGGGCGGCAAAGCGGTTACGCAGGTTTTTGAAGGCGAACGGCGTTTCACATTGCTGCTGAGATTCCCGGAAGAATTCCGCTATGATGTGGAAGCAATCAAGGAATTGTTATTAAGACCTGCTATCAACGGCGCACCGGGTGGAATCGGGACTGGCGGTATACTCGTGCCCCTCAGCGCGGTCGCGGACATTAAAGTGATCGACGGTCCAGCGATCATTTCGCGTGAATTCGCCAAACGCCGTGTAGTTATTGGTGTTAATGTGCATGAACGCGACATGGGCGGTTTTGTCGCCGAACTCCAGGAGCGTACCGCGAAAGAGATTAAACTACCCCCTGGCTATTATTTTGTCTGGGGCGGGCAGTTTGAAAACATGCAACGCGCGATGGCGAAACTATCCATCATTGTGCCAGTTACGCTGGCGGCCATTTTTTTCCTGCTGTTCATGCTGTTTAATTCGGTCAAAATGGCCGTGCTCATTTATCTGGTATTGCCCTTTGCTTCGGTCGGCGGAGTTGTCGGGCTTTTTGTAACCGGCCAATATTTGTCGGTACCGGCATCGGTGGGCTTTATTGCCGTATGGGGAACTTCCATCTTGAACGGCGTGGTATTGATATCCTTTTTACGCGAGTTGCGCCAAAAAGGCCTCAGTGCGCAAGCAGCCGCCAGACAAGCCTGTTCGCAGCGCTTCCGGCCTGTCATGATGACGGCAGCCACAACCGTTCTAGGCCTAGCACCTTTTCTAACAGCGACAGGATTGGGTTCTGAGGTGCAAAAACCGCTCGCCATCGTGGTCATTTTCGGGTTGACGACAGCGACGATGATGACGATGGTGGTTATGCCGATGGTCTATCGCTGGTTTGATGATATACCGGATAAAAAGGCACCGGAGCAAGTTCAATCTGAACCGTCTCCTCTGCCGGAAATTGCACCAAATCCTGCCAAGAGCTCTTGATTCTCTATTAAGAAAACAGCGCTGTTATCATGAAATATTGCAGTGCTGTTTCTTTGTCCGTGTGTCGTTTTATAGCACACGAAACGCGATGATGGTCACCAGTGTCGGCGGCAATGCCGCGACCAACAAACCCAGCGGATGGATCGATTGCTCATCGAACTTGCCCCGCAAAATAGCAAATCCGGCCGGATTGGGCGCATTGGCTATCACTGTCAAGCCGCCACCGGTTACTGCACCCGCAACCAATGCGATTTTAAACTCCTCGCTTAATCCTTCGACCAACGAACCCAGATAGGTAAGCGCTGCATTATCGGTAATCGCTGTTAATGCCGCTGCTCCAAAGAATACAGCGGTATCATCCATATCCATCAGAAGCGGCTGCAGCCACCACTGCTGTTGCCCGCCCAATACCACTAACCCCCCCAAAAAGAAAGCAACCAGCAACGCTTCACGCAAGATTAACGGATTTTGATACTGCTGATAAGCGGTGGTGAATCCAAGGAAGAACAGAAATAACCCCATAAATGCGGCGGGATGATGCCCAAACACAACAACCAACATCAGAAAAATCAGATGAATCAATACCACCGATAATGGAGTCTTTGATCCAACAACATCAGTCTTCTGACCGACATGCCCCAATTCATGCCGGAATAACCACGTCACTGCGCACGCGTTGATAGCAACGGCTACCGCAGCTTTCCAGCCAAAGTTCGTCATCATGAACCAGATATCCCAGTTCCATTTGGCTGCCACCATCAATACCGGCGGTGCGGCAAAGGGCGTTAACGTGCCGCCGATGGAAACATTGACAAATAGCACACCGACTGTGGCGTATTTTAACCGGGTGGATATCTCTTTGCTAAACAACGTATCCCGTAACATCAATGCTGCAAGGGTCATTGCGGCCGGCTCCGTAATAAATGAACCCAGCAAAGGAACAAACGCCAGCAATAAAAAATACATGGCCATGCCGGTATTGATCGGCAAAAAAAATGCAGTGCGCTGGACAATGGAAGCCGCTAAATCCAGAATGGGGCGTGTCCCGGCAATCACCATGATCACAAACACAAACATGGGTTCAGTAAAGTTGCGTGACTCGAGATAAGTGATCGCTTCATGCTGTCCGTTCGTGACAAACATAAAAAGTATCAGAACCATCGCCCAGAAGCCGAATACCACTTCCACCTCGCCCAGCAAATGCCAGATACCTGCATGGCGTGGCTGGATATGCGCCAGATGTTCAAAATACTTAGTTGAAAATGTATGGATCACAGCCAGTGCGAATAATACCGTAGCGATCAATTGAATGGACGTTGGACTCATCATGATGTCATCAATGTTATAAAGTAAATTTTGAAGGATCCTGCAATGATAGCATTACTATCACGTTATACCGTGTATTTGGCTTTTTGCTAACCAACCCTATTCTCCAAGCAAATGAGGATTGTCAGATGGGATACCGGTCATTACTTCCCCAGGTCAGCCAGAAAAAGCCGGATGCGCGCAGCATTCACACCCAGATCACTCTCCCCCACCCTGGAAGCAGAACGCATATCAACCAGCGTTCTGCTTCCCACCTCTTGCACCCGAATCACTACATCATCCTTAAAACCCATGATAAGTGTGGTATCAGTCGCCTCAATCCTGCCTGCTTCGGCAGAAACAGCAGCGACCTCCCAACCCCGTTCTTTTACTAACCTGATGACTTGCTCAAAAACCTGATAAAACGGACGACCCATCAGTACCGGACCCAGATCGGGATAACTCTCCTGCTGCAACGCAGCCAAATTATCCGGCTCAAGCCGATCCAATGAATTATGTGCTGCTGTCCGTAGCGCCTTTATCGCCACAAACTCAGGAGGGTGTTCCAAATCTGTTGAAATATCATGAATACGCGGTACCCCGGCACCCGCCATTACAGTCATAAGCATTGGCATCACGACTAAAAAACTTAAGGTTGATCCGGCCAGCGTAGAAGCAATCTCTGACTCTTTTGCTTTGATTGCTCGCAATGTCCCGGTCAATCCCATAACGATGGCTAATAACCCGGTCAGTATGCTGCCCGTAAGCCCCAGCAAAGCCGGTTGAAAATCAATGAGTGCAGATCGATGACCCAGCACAGCCAGAACTGCTATAAGCGCGGCAAACAGCGAAAGTTTCAAACTCCAACGTGTACAGTCAAATGGTTTATTCATAATCAATCTTATTCTAAATAACGTAAACAAAGTAAACAGGAATTGTCATTTTACCGATTCCAAAGCAGGGTTAAATATAGCTTATGCGCTTCGGAATCTGAAGATGGGTCTATCTAACCATACTTTTTACCGTTAACTGAGAGAAACTGAATAATATTTAACTATCCCTATGATAATTCTCAAACTTGCCTACTCAGGCCGTTCAAGCTATTCTGCCTTAGTCCGCCAAGTTTATATTCTAAAATAACAATAAGTGCTGCATGAAGAATCTTCGTATTTTGCTAATCACAAT
>CAKKRO010000182.1:17380-38777 GCA_919902625.1 Nitrosomonadaceae bacterium | reverse complement strand
CCAACCCTACATTCTTTTCCTGAACCCGGATTGTATTCTCGAGAAAGATTCATTGCAGCGCATGATCCAGGTGATGGAATCGGATCCTACTATCGGCATGGCCGGCGGGTATCTGATTAATCCGGATGGTTCTGAACAAGGCGGTGGGCGGCGCGCCATTCCGACACCCTGGCGGGCTTTTGTGCGGGCTTCCGGCTTATATCATCTGGGGAAGTATTGGCCGCAACTGTTTTTTGATTTCCATCTGCATCAGCAACCATTACCCGGCAAACCGGCTGAAGTGGAAGCCATCTCTGGCGCACTGATGCTGGTGCGGCGAGAAGCCATCGAAAATGTTGGCTCTTGGGATGAAGGCTATTTTCTGCACTGCGAGGACCTGGATTGGTGCATGCGATTTAAGCAAAAGAACTGGAAGATTGTTTTTGTACCGGATGCTCCCGCTATACATTTTAAAGGAACTTGCAGTCGCACCCGCCCGTTCTTTGTGGCCTGGCATAAACATAAGGGTATGCTGCGCTTTTACCGGAAATTTTTTCGCCCGCAATATCCAGGGGCGCTGATGGCTTTGATTACGTTAGGCGTGTGGTTTCGTTTGGGTATTACGGTGATGTTCTATACGGCGCAAAATTGTTATAAGCTGCTGAAACCCGGACATGAATAAGCAATCTATTGGATTGCTGGGTGCTACCAGCCTGGTGGGTGAATGCTTGCTTCGGCAATTAATACAGGCCCATCGGCATGTCACCGCTTTTTCCCGCCACCCGATGACACAAAGTCACTCGCAAGTTACCTGGCAACAACTGGATACAACCCATCAAACAAAGATAAATACAGCGGAACATAAGATTTCCGCCTGGTTATGTGTCGCCCCGGTCTGGATATTACCGGAATATTTTGATCTCTTATTAGCCCATGGCGCTCAACGGATTGTTGTATTATCCTCCACCAGCCGCTTCACCAAAAACAACTCATCCGATTCCATTGAGCGGAAAATTGCGCAACAATTGATAACAGGTGAGGAACTTGTGCAAGCATGGGCAGCGGCGCATGGGGTAGAATGGATCATTTTGCGCCCGACAATGATTTATGGCTATGGGCGCGATAAAAATGTTGCTGAAATAGCCCGGTTTATCCGCCGCTTTGGATTCTTTCCCGTATTGGGATCAGCCAAAGGATTACGGCAACCCATCCATGTTGAAGATGTGGCTTCAGCCTGTTTTTCTGCATTGGGTACTTTAAATTTAAGGAATCGTTCCTATAATCTAACAGGGGGGGAGACTGTGCAATATCGTGAAATGGTCAAGCGCGTGTTTGAAGCACTTGATCGCCCATCACGCATACTGACTGTACCGCTTTGGTTTTTTCAGATGGCGGCATGGGGGCTTGGATGGCTGCCGCGATATCAGCATTGGACAACGGCAATGGCGGAAAGAATGAATCAGGATTTAAGATTTGATGGCTCAGATGCAACACGGGACCTCAATTTTTCCCCCCGGTCCTTCAAACTGGCAACAGAAGATTTACCTGGTCAAAACTGATGATCAGCAATTATAATTACAAAGGATTCAGTCGATTGCATATTCCCGGTAAACCATATCCTCTGCTATATCCAGATGCTGATTGCCGTTAATTTTTGGGAATAAGTAACTCGCCATTCTTCTATCATGACATTTATCGATGAAATTCAAATTTAAAGCTCCTCAGAATGAAGTTGCGCAGGTACTGGCCAGCTTTAAACAGACTTTTCGAAACATTGGTGTCTTTAGTGCAATCATCAATATATTGATGCTCATGCCAGCCATCTATATGCTGCAACTTTATGACAGCGTAATCACCAGCCGTAATGAAATGACTTTGTTAATGCTGACATTGATCATGCTGGGCGCCTATGTTTTTATGGGTGCGCTGGAGTATGTCCGCAGCTTTGTACTGATCCGCGTCGGCGCTCAGCTCGACATGAAATTGAATAAACGTGTTTATACCGCTGCTTTCGAGCAAAGTTTAAAACAAGGCGGTGGCAATGCCGGGCAGGCTTTAAAAGATTTAACCAATTTACGGCAGTTTTTGACGGGTAACGCCCTGTTTGCCTTTTTTGATGCTCCGTGGTTCCCGATTTATTTATTCGTTATATTCATGTTCCATCCCGCTCTGGGTGTTTTTGCCTTATGCGGGACAGCCATCTTGATCTCATTGGCCTACATCAATGAGAAAATTTCACACAAACCCTTAGCTGAAGCCAACTCAATGGCAATTGCTTCCACCAATGTGGCCTCCAACAACTTACGCAATGCCGAAGTGATCGAAGCCATGGGTATGTTGCCCAATATACAAGCCCGCTGGTATCAACTGCACAGCCGCTTTCTGAATTTACAGGCCGAAGCCAGTGAAAAGGCAGGCATTGTGACTGCACTATCCAAGTCGTTCACCGTCGCACTGCAATCACTGATGCTGGGATTGGGTGCCTTACTGGTTTTAGACAATACCATTACTCCCGGCATGATGATCGCCGGTTCAATTTTATTGGGTAGAGCCATCGCACCGGTTCAGTTATTGATCAGTGTCTGGAAGACCATTGGCAGCACTCGTAGCGCCTATGAACGCTTAACCGAATTACTCGAACACAATCCGGCCCGTGAAGCGGGCATGGCATTACCCAAACCCAAAGGCGCGATTGCTGTTGAAAATGTGACGGCCATCCCGCCCGGCGGCAAAGTCCCGGTCATTAAAGGATTGGCTTTTTCTATAGCGGCTGGCGAAGTACTTGGCGTTATTGGCCCCAGTGGATCAGGAAAATCCACCTTGGCACGCTTATTAGTCGGTGTATGGCCCGCTGCTGCCGGGAAGGTAAGGCTGGATGGCGCTGATGTTTATCTCTGGAACAAGGACGAGCTGGGACCGCATATCGGATACCTGCCGCAAGATATCGAATTATTTGCCGGTACTGTTTCCGAGAATATCGCACGCTTCGGAGAAATTAATGCTGATAAGGTCATTCTGGCTGCCAGACGGGCAGGTGTTCATGAAATGATCTTGAACATGCCGGAAGGTTATGACACGCCGTTAGGCGAGGGTGGCGCAGGGCTTTCGGGGGGACAAAAACAACGCCTCGGTTTAGCACGCGCCATGTATGATGATCCATCAGTAATTGTTCTGGATGAGCCCAATTCAAATCTGGATGATGTGGGGGAACAGGCGCTACTGGCCGCATTAATTGATCTGCGTAAACGCGGGAAAACCATTGTTTTGATTACACACCGCACCAGCATCATCAGCGTTACCAGCAAATTGTTACTATTGCAGGATGGCACCGCGAAGATGTTTGGCCCGACCAATCAGGTCATCGAAGCGTTAACCAAACAACAGCAACAGGCACAGCAAGCACTTCTGGCACAGCAAGAAGCCAAGAAACAAGCTGCTCAGAATCAAACGACCCAGACTGTTAATGTCGTTGACCCAAAAACTGAGTGAGTTGTGACACACCGTTCAATTGGCAATTGAAAAAATACGGATCATCGAACAGGAATAATAATGAAACTTGTAGCTGAAGAAAAAGGAACCGTTATTGAGAGCGCTCCAGCCGACAGTTCAAATTATGTTGAAACGGATGAAACCATACATACCAAGCTTGGCTGGTGGATTGTTTTGGCGGGTTTTGGCGGATTTACTCTATGGGCGTCTTTCGCACCCCTGGATAAGGGTGTGCCGATTTCCGGCACGGTTGCTGTGGCCAGTCATCTCCAGGCTGTCCAACATCAGACCGGTGGTATTATCGATAGCATCCTGGTCAAGGACGGCGATCATGTCAAAGAAGGCCAAATATTGGTGCGCATGAATGATGTCCAGATCAAAGCCCAGGCCGAGATAACCCGTAGCCAGCTCTATACAGCTCGCGCCGTGGAAGCGCGCTTACTGGCAGAGCGTGATGGCAAAAATGAAATTGTATTTCCTGCAGAATTACAATCCATGCAAGATGATGCGCGTGTTGCCAATAACATCATCATACAAAACCAATTATTCACATCACGAAAATTAGCCTTGCACCATGAAGTGGCTGCTCTGGATGAAGGTGTTGCCGGCTTAAAAAACCAACTGCGCGGGCTTGAAGTATCAAAGACAAGTAAAAACCAGCAATTGAAATTCCTGGAAGAACAGCTCGTCAATCTGCGCGAACTGGCAGCAGATGGTTTTGTGCCCCGCAATCGCGTGCTGGATCTTGAACGCGCTTACACACAATTAACCGGAGAACTTGCGTCGGATACCGGCAATATCGGCCGTACTCAACGTCAGATCGCCGAATTGGAACAGCGTCGTATCCAACGCCAGCAAGAATACCAAAAGGAAGTACGGCAACAATTATCGGATATACAACGGGAAGCGGATGCACTCAGTAGCCGCTTAGGCGGGCAAGATTTCGAGCTGGCCAATGTACTGGTCAAGGCACCTGTTGATGGCATTGTGGTAGGCAAGAATGTGTTCACAGAAGGGGGGGTTATAGGACCAGGATTCAAGTTGATGGATATTGTTCCCAGTGATGATATGCTGGTGATTACGGGACAGGTACCCGTTCATTTAATTGACAGAATCTATGTTGATCTTCATGTTGACCTGATTTTTTCCGCCCTTAACCAAAAGAAAACGCCCAATATTCCAGGCATCGTCACCCGGGTATCTGCGGATCGCCTGACAGATGAACGAACCGGATTTGCATATTACAATATACAGGCCAAGGTGACTCCAGAAGGTATGAAGCAGTTGTCCGATCAGCAGATACGAGCGGGCATGCCGGTAGAAATATTTATTAAAACGGGTGAACGATCCTTAATGAATTATTTATTCAAGCCTATACTTGATCGTGCGCATTCATCCATGAGTGAAGAATAACTGCGATGATATTCACCCGCAAAAAGATTTCTGTACTGGTCTGCGCTATTTTATTAAGCCAGGCTAACCACGTTCATGCACTTAGCCTTTTAGACGCTTATGAGGCCGCATTACAACACGACCCCATCTACCGCTCGGCGCTTCATGAAAATGAAGCGGGGCAACAAGCAAAAGCCATAGGGCTTGCGAGCTTATTGCCTAATCTGGCCATTACTCATTCTCAAAATAAAAATACCGGCACACTGGATATAGGGGCTAGTAGTCAACCACTTAATTTTGATGGTCAAGTAAGCAGCCTAACCTTACGCCAACCTCTGATTAATATGGAAGCGGTCGCCGGCTATAATATAGGGAAGGCGCAAGCTGACTCCAGCCGCGCCAAATTTACCGGCCGCAGCCAGCAGCTTGTGGTGCGATTGGTAGAAGCCTATGTGGAAACATTACTGGCGCAGGATCACGTAAAGCTTGCCGAAACACAGCGTGATTCTCTTGAAGAGCTCAAGCGCGTTAATGAGCGTATGTTACAGAAAGGCGAGGGGACCACTACGGATGTGCTTGAAACACAATCGAAGTATGCAATTGCACAAGCGCGCGTGATTGAAGCGAATGATGAACTGGAAGGAGCACAACTTAAGCTGGGAGCAATCGTAGGGCAAAAAATAACCACCCGGCTCGACCGCCTGTCTGACACGTTCAGCTCCAAGGCCATCCAGCTGCAAGATTATGATAGCTGGCAAGCTTTAGCACTTGAGCGCAATGCCGAATTGGCGACACAACGTCATGCCGTGACATCGGGTAAGGAAGAAATTAAAAAAAGCCATGCAGGCCACGCGCCACGTGTTGATCTGGTTGCCAGCCTAACAAGAAATAAAAGAGGATCTTTTATTACACAAAATCAAGATGCTGAATTTGCAACCATAGGTTTTGAAGTTAATATGCCTTTATATGCGGGTGGCCGCGTTAATGCGATCACTGCTCAGGCAAAAGCCAATCATGCCCGTGCCGAGGCTGATCTGGATGCTATCACCGATAAAGTATTGGTTGAACTGCGTAAACAATATAATCTTTTACTCAGTGGCATCAAAAGAATTGAATCATTGGAGTTGGCTGTCAAATCAGCTGAATTGCTGGTTGAAGCCACGCAGAAAAGTATACGGGGCGGAATACGTATTAATCTGAATCTTTTGGATGCGCAACAGCAATTACATACCGCCCGGCGCGATCTTGCACAAGCACGGTATAACTATCTGCTTGCCTATCTTCGCTTGCAATTAGCCGCTGGTACGCTGATACTGGATGATCTAAGAAATATCACCGGTTACTTTATATCTCATCACTGAACTAATCAGCATGATTCCCCGAAATTGCATTCTTTAATGCCGCCTGATAAGCAAGTTTTGCGGTACTCGCAATCGCCAATCTCGCTTTTAATTGTATGATCTCATTTTCCACAAACCTGAGATTGGTAATTTGCATTTTTGCTTCATCACTCAATGATGATAATGAATAATCGATACCATCAATTTTTATTGTTTTTTCACTATCAGTCATTTCTATCCTTTTTTAGTTAGTTTAGGCGCTATCAGCATCAATAAGCCGCCGCCAGATGAAGCAAATGCAATTCATAGCCGATTAATACACTGTAACCTGCCAGAATCATATACTTAAGATGTCTTACGCGTATTCTTTGCGTTAGCTGAACGTTATGGTGAATCACAAGCAGTATAAGTGCCAGCGATGTAAGCGCCAGCTTGAAACCAACAAATTTTTCCACGCTGTCTTCAATCAGTACCGCCATAAACCAATTAAGCTCTTCGCCGCCCTTAGCCAAAATATCCAGCGTAAAAAAAGCATCTAACATACTTAAAAATAAAATGGCGATTGTACACAGCATCAAATGACCCGAATAATAATCCACATACCTCGGCTCTCCTCTGCCCGCCCTGCGTTCACTCGTTCTCCTTCCGGTTTTAATGCCTAAATGAAAAGCGCAGAAAAATGGCATATTTTGACGGCGGTCCTGGCATCGATTATTAGAAATTGCAATCGTATCGGCCATTTACGATACCTCCCTTAATTAATTCCATCTATCCATTCCGTTGAAACAACAAACCATCACCCATAGTTTAAGTGTAAATTCACCTCTTATAAATTGCAACCAAGCAAAAAATACCCTGCGATCTTAAAATACAGTAATCCGTTCCAGTTCCATTTAACCGCTTCTCTCAGGAAATATTTATTTCCAGGCCTGCTAAACAATAAGAATATTATGCTCAGCCACTTATAATATAAATTCATTCATCGCCCCACTTCATTCGATGGGATAATAGCTTATCTTTAAAAAATAATATTGACATCAGACCCCATAACAAGTTGTAATACGCGGTTCTATTGACAAAAGAAATTAGAGAGAAAAATGAAACGTACTTATCAGCCTTCAGTTACCAGAAGAAAGCGTACACACGGGTTTCTTGTACGCATGAAAACACGTGGCGGTGCAGCAGTCATTCGGGCTCGTCGTGCAAAGGGCCGCGCTCGATTGGGTGTTTAAATCTTACTGAATAATAATTTTTTTAGATTTATTAAAATTTATTCCCTGCCGAGAAATTGCAGATTACATAAAGCAACAGAATTTACTGCAATAATTAAATTAAAATGTCAGGTCAGCGGCGACTTAATCCAAATTTATACGAAACCGAATGAACTTGCATATGCACGGTTAGGATTAATTGTTTCAAAAAAAATTGAACGGCACGCAGTTAAGCGGAATTGGATTAAACGTATACTACGAGAAGCCTTTCGTAAAAGTGGACGCGATGATCAGACAACAAGAATGGATTGGGTGATACGGTTACGGCGTCCTGTTACCGGAAAGGAATCGATACAATTGGTGACTGAAACTAACCTGCTAATGCTTCAACTACAGCAATGTCGCGGTTAATTATTGCCTTTATAAAATTCTACCAGTATTGTATCAGCCCTTTTTTGGCGCCTTCATGCCGTTTTAGTCCGACCTGCTCACAATATGCCTGTGAAGCATATGCAAAATATGGATTATTGCGTGGAACACGATTGAGCATCTGGCGCATATTGCGATGCAATCCTTGGAGTAAGGGCGGTTATGAACCGGTACCTTAATAGAAATTTAATTTCAGCTACCGTGCACAGCTAGTTTGCTACTTTATTTATTCGAGATTATCGACAAAATAGCTGCCATAAAATGAAAATACAGCAAAACACCCAATGGCGCTATCAGTCGGCGCTCATAGTACATATGTGGTTATGTCGAAAAAAACCAACCTGATCAGATAAATAATGGAAACAAAAAAACTTATACTTATTATCATCTTCTCCACCTCATTGCTTTTTTTGTGGGACGCATGGCAGAAAGAATTATATCCCCCCGCTTCACAAGTTATGTCCGGGGCAGCTTCTGACCCATCCAGTCAGCGTCATGATCCGCTCCCGGTACCGGGTGATGAACTCGCTTCTTCAACAGGCGGATCTGAAATTGCTTCTGGAATAGAAGGCATCAATCCATCAGTAACTCCCAATCTGTTAACGATCGGTGAAAAAATCCAGATCACTACGGATATGATCGTTGCTGAAATTGATACAGCGGGCGGTGATATCCGGCAACTTGGTTTGTTAGAGCATCCATCCAGAGAAGATGAAAGCAAACCATACGAATTGTTATTGGATAAAACGGCGCGATTTCATGTAGCGCAAGCAGGATTGATCGGCGATGGATTACCCAGTCACAAAACAAAATATACGGTAGATTCGAATCAGTATAATTATGCGTTGGAGCCTGGTCAGGACAAGGTGGTTGTGCGTCTTCTGGCGCCGGAAGCGGACGGTATACAGGTCGCCAAGATTTACACCTTTCATCGCGGCAGTTATGTCATTGATGTTGAATTCGAGATTGTCAATCAAAGTGATGCCACGATTATTCCGTTCTCATACTTTCAGATGTTACGGGACTCAAACGAGCCCACAGGCGCTGGTGCATTGGTTCATTCCTATACCGGTCCTGCCATGTACACGGAAGAGGATAAATTTTTAAAAATAAAATTTTCTGACCTGGACAAGAATAAAGCGGAGTACCCGACAAACACAGATAATGGCTGGATAGCCATGCTGGAACACTATTTCTTGACCGCTTGGTTGCCTGCACAGGGCACGCCTCGCGAATATTATGCAAAACACCTCGCGCATAACCAATATACCGTCGGCATCATTGCCCCTGTTGGCGCGATTGAATCAGGCCAAACCAAAAATATTATTATGCCCTTTTATGCCGGCCCACAGGAACAAAATAAGCTGGCTGAACTGGCGCCTGGACTTGAATTAACGGTTGATTACGGATGGCTGACCGTACTTGCTGTACCGTTATTCTGGTTGCTCTCCTTCTATCACTCATGGGTCGATAACTGGGGTGTGGCCATTATTCTGCTGACATTGACCGTTAAGCTCATTTTCTTCCCATTGTCTGCCGCAGGTTACCGCTCGATGGCCAAGCTGCGGGTGGTTACGCCTAAATTGCAGCGTATCCGCGAACAATACGCCAGCGACCGTCAACGCATGCATCAAGCCATGATGGAGTTTTACAAAGAAGAAAAAATCAATCCGATGGGGGGTTGTTTGCCCATTCTGGTTCAAATCCCGGTATTCATTGCACTGTTCTGGACGCTAATGGCTGCCGTTGAGTTACGCTATGCGCCACTGGCATTATGGATAACAGATATGTCCGTGCCAGATCCCTATTATGTGCTCCCGGTGATTATGGGTGTATCGATGTGGGTTCAATCCAAACTCAGTCCTACACCTGCGGACCCCATCCAGGCAAAAGTAATGCAAATCATGCCGATAGCATTCAGCATTTTCTTCTTCTTTTTCCCGTCCGGGCTGGTACTTTATTCGCTCTGCAACAATATCCTTTCCATCGCTCAACAATGGCAAATAACACGCATGTTTGAGAACAAAGCGGAAGAAGAGGCGAATAAGGATAAAAACAAGAAAAAGAGAAAGAGCAAATCCGAATCAGTTGATGAAGAATTACGGTTGCTTGCCCCTGCTGAGGAAGAAGCCAATAAAACGAAGGAAGAAGTATTGGTGACTACGAGTACCGAGTTGAAGGAAAAACCTCAAGCACTCACTGCGGCCACAACTGCAAAAAGCAAAGCACCTGCCAAAACAAAAGGCACTGCAGCCAGCAGGAAACCAAAGAAAAAATAAAAGACATTACCGGTTATTTTTTATGATGAATAACCGGTCACTTAAAGTGGCAGCCATGGAGACTATTTATAGTAAGTCCTGACATTATTGCAGCCATTGCGACACCTCCCGGCCGAGGCGGGATCGGTGTCATTCGCATTTCCGGTAAGAACTTGACAAAACTGGCCGAAGCGATACTGGGTAAACTTCCCAAACCGCGTTATGCCTGCTTAAGTCAATTCCTGGATATTCACGGACAAATCATCGACCAGGGCATCGCTCTCTATTTCCCCGCACCCAGCTCCTATACCGGCGAAGATGTCCTTGAACTACAAGGACACGGCGGCCCAGCCGTCATGAATCTATTGCTCAACCAATGCCTTTCTGCTGGCGCCCGCTTAGCACAACCGGGGGAATTCACACTACGCGCTTATCTCAATAATAAAATCGATTTAATTCAGGCTGAAAGTGTCGCTGACATCATCGAAGCCAGCACCAGTGAGGCCGCACGCTGTGCAATCCACTCCTTGCAAGGTCATTTTTCAACCCGGATTGAAGCATTGGTCAGTTTACTGATCACACTACGTATGCTCATAGAAGCAATCCTCGATTTTCCCGAAGATGAAATTGATAACTTGCAGTCCTTACAGATTCAGGACCGGCTGGCGCATATCCAAACACAACTTGAACAGATATTCATGGCCGCACGGCAAGGCAATTTATTACAGGAAGGTATCAAAATTGTTTTAGTGGGCGCGCCCAATGTAGGCAAATCCAGCTTGTTGAACCAATTGGCTGAAGATGATGTGGCCATCGTTACAGAAATCCCTGGAACCACACGTGACACTATTCAGCGCACCATCACCATTGAAGGTGTACCCATTCATATCATCGACACAGCAGGTCTGAGGGAAACCAGTGACTTTGTCGAGCAAAAAGGAATTGAACGCACTCATGCCGCCATTAAAAATGCTGACATGGTTTTCTGGCTGATTGATGGCAGCCATGATCATCCTGACACAAGAGATCCCATACTTAATCACATTCCCGCTGACAAACCTCAAATCATTTTATTCAACAAAATTGACCTGTTGGATGAGAATCCAAGAATTGAGGGTAAAGAAGATACCATCAGAATCTATCTATCTGCCAAAACCGGCGCAGGCATTGAGCTATTACGCAGAAAAATACTGGAAATCGTTGGCTGGCAATTCAATCCTGCCGGTGAAGGGGTATTTATGGCCCGGCAACGTCACTTGGAAGCACTGACACAAGCCAGATCATATCTAGAAAAAGCTCAAGCATTCACTGAAAATGAATATCAATTGGAGCTTCTCGCCGAAGAACTCAGACTTTCACAATCCGCCTTATCTTCAATAACAGGACAATTTACTGCCGATGATTTACTGGGAGAAATTTTCTCTCATTTCTGCATTGGAAAATAACGTCTTATTCTAAATCTCATTAATACAGAACTACCACATTTAATCAATTTTAAGGCTTCGTTCCAGCCGTAGCAGCGCACGACAGCAAGATATTCCAGGCGATGCTGCCCACGTATTGATCTCCCCTCAGCGTTGCGTTCACCGCTGTATCATCAATTTTCTTTAACAACAAGGCAAATGCGTATACAGATCCGCTACGAATGCCGCTATGTGTAGACGGCAGAATTTCCGGATTGGGATCTGCATATTCCAAAACAGCGTCAGGATTTGAAGGAGAGTTGGTAGGATAAAGGTTTTGCAGATATCTCGTGTCAAGCGCATAGATTTCTGATGCATCCATATCTGAATAACTCAGATTTCTGAATTGCAAGATGCGCATAAACGACCGGCCATCAGATTGCAGTTTGTTTACGACACAGCTTGCAAGAACGGAATGTGCTCCCACAAGCTTTTGCTGATAAAGTTGAGGTTTCTCTTTTGAGTCGATGAGACTCGCACATGCCGGCATGAAGAATACTATTAAAAATACAATCAATACCTTCATGTGGATTCTCCTCCGAAATCAGCGCAACATCACCCGGATAGGCAGCTTGACCGTTTATTTTCTTGTGGGTTAATTGAATATCGGGAAACCGGATAATACGACCCGTTGTTTACAAAACACTATCCCCCGAAATAAACATAGGGTTTCATGGGAACGCTGGATTCATTAAAACGCTTGCGTTCTTCTTTATCCAGTTTTTTATCCCACCATATATTTCGTGCAGCCAGCCGTTTTTCTTGCAATTGCGGATTCTTTTCAAGAAACTCGCGCATAAACTTTGTATGGTCCGATTCGTAACTATAATCCATGATCTATTTATTCTTTATTACTGTAAAGACATAAACTTTAGCATAATCGACATTTTCTATAAAGTTCAAGTTATGAAATAGCCGCAACAGATAGAAAGTGGCTTTAAATTTCCAAATAACTGCCGTGACCGGCATTATATTTTCGTAATTTGGAAACAAAATCAGAAAATGGCAGGCCGTATGTTTCTTCAAGTTTCTTTGCTCTGGTTTTGAGTACTTTCCAGGTCAATTTTCCAGGACTCTGTTTAAACGCAAACACAATTAAATTTCCGCGCACTTCTGACATCATGGCAATCACATGACCTTGAAAGCTATCCTTAATTCGCTGCAAATAGATATTGAGATTTTTATCCCGGCTCAGCAGATTAACCACCAGAATGCCGTCTTCGCGCAATGTCTGATGCGCCCGGTTATAAAATTCCTGACTGCAAAGCGCAGCGATCTGACAGCCATCATGGAAACCATCAACCATCAAAATATCCGTGCTGAGAGGATGATCAACGACATACTCTGCGCCATCCGCCAGAATGATTTCAAACCGGCCATCTTCTTCTGGCAATGCAAAATAACTGGCAGCTGCGCTGATCACTTGTTGACTGATCTCAACGACCGTAGTTTTAGTCTGGGACATCTTATGATAAACAAATTTTGCCAATGACCCGCCGCCCAAACCAATCATCAGAATATGAGAGGGCATTGGGCGAAATAACAAAAAACCCATCATGCATTGGGTGTAAACCAATTCCAATGCGTTAGGCTCAGTTATCCTCATGGCGCTTTGTATCATGCTGCCCCCCAGGTGCAATGACCGCACGCCTTCCTGCTCGCTGATGACAACATCGACTTCGCTACGAGCGTTTTTTCTAAGGAACCGGATCATGCGCCTACCGGATTTGCTGACAGGGAAAGTATTGAGGTTGAGACGTTCTGCAAAACAAGCTTCAAACTAAACCCGCTTACTGGATTTATATCTTTCAAATGAAAGCACTTTACCTACATGCTCTTTTTTTAAAGCACTTAATAGCTTTTTGGGTTCCTGGAGTGCGTTCAATAGCCCTTTCTCCCCCAGCACATTACCCCACATTTTTTGAGAAATCTGCAGGCATGCAACCATTGGGTTATTTGCTTGTTTGCGGATTTGATCCACTTGCCACTGTAAGCCCGCCATTCGCTGCTTGAGATGTAATGGTGCTTGCTCGATCACATCATTGATTAATTGTTGACGCATAGCCTCAAATTTCTCAGGATCCTGCTGAGCCATTTTGGACCATCGGTCAAAGTCAAAATCAGATGTTTCTCTTTCTTCAGCCATATTATTATTCTAGCACTTGTTCATCAAAGACCATTCGATGAGCCTGTAAATTTTTTATTTGCTGAAATTCAAAAGCTCATCTACTTATCCAAAATCTCTCTTACCGGAATGCGCCGGACATAGAAGGCCAATATGCCGCCAATCCCTGCCAGCATGATCTTTTGCCATAGCTCCGGCACTATTAAAATGGAACTGCCGAACGACAAAGCCATCAGAAAATAAGCCCAGCGTTTGGCGCGGCGTGGAATACTGTGATAGATGCACCATTCGCGGATTATGGGACCGGCTATCCGGTGGGTCAATAATTTATGATGGAAGTGCTCTGAGCCGCGCGCGAAACAAGCCGCCGCCAGAAGCACAAAGGGTGTCGTGGGTAATACCGGCAAAACGGCGCCCAATGCGCCCAGAAATAATGCCAGAAAACCGGCGCCCAGATACATGGCACGCACAAAGGGTGAATCATGCAGACATAAAAGGCCGGCCGTTTGTTGATTTAACGCCTGCTGCTCACTTAGTTGCGGCTCGGGTTGTTCGGAAGATTGCATTGCTCGAATGTATCCGGTAAATAGCGATGTAATACAGATAATTATAGAGTATCAAATATTCTTGATCAACGGACCAGTACTAGCGATCAACACGAACCATCACTGATGACGAATGGCGCTTAACGGTTATAATACCCGAGAGTTGATCGTTAGAATTAACCGAATTTAATTTTTTCTTGAGGAAATTATGCCTAATTTAAAGACTGTATTTAATTCAAGTATCATCCTGTTGGTTCTGATCATGCTGCCTCAGGGAGTCTTTGCTTACAAAGAGCACGCAGCGGCTGATGGTCCGCAGTTTCAGAAAATTGACAACATCGTTGGTAGCGGCGAAGAAGCTGAAATAGGAAAAACTGTCAATGTCCATTATACCGGCTGGCTTTACGACGAGAATGCCCCGGATAAAAAGGGCAAGAAGTTTGACAGCTCGCATGATCGCAAAGAGCATTTCTCCTTCATGCTGGGAGCGGGACGAGTGATCAAAGGCTGGGATCAAGGGGTTGCCGGCATGAAAGTGGGCGGACAGCGCACATTGATTATTCCGCCCGCCATGGCTTATGGCGCACGTGGCGCGGGCAATATTATTCCACCGGATGCCACGCTCATTTTTGATGTGGAACTCGTCAGCCTGAAAGCAAGCGGCGGGCATTATTAAAATTTACGATTCATTCCGTTTCTGTTGAATTAAGAGCTATTGAGTTGACTGTTCCGATACAGCTTCTGAATAGCTCAATCTGCTCTCTAATTCAGAAAAATAACTTACCATTGATCGCTCTAGAATAATGTTTTTAGCATCCTGATAACACGCTGCACATACTGGAAGGCACTGCTATGACTGTGACCATACAACAACGTTTTATTCAATATAAACGATTGAGTACCAGTTTCGGCGTGCTGGCCGCTCTGATTGCCTTACTGGCTGCGCTCAATGCCTTCTGGTTACCGGGTTATGCAAAATCCCAACTCGAGATCCGCCTGTCAGAGACCTTGCAACATCCTGTCACCATCGCATCGGTCGAATTCAAGCTATCTACGCTCGAGTTGATCGTGCATGGTTTTAGTGTAGGTGAGAAAGCTGATATCCATGAACCCGGCGAAGCACTGTTTTCCTTTAACCGGCTGTATGTCGGCCTGAGTATCGAATCACTCCAGCGCCGTGCGCCCATCATCACCGCCATTGCCCTGACAGACCCCAAACTGCGCCTGGTTCGAACAACAAAAGACCAACTGAATATTTCCGGCTTGCTGGAACAATTCAGACAGCCATCGAATAAAGAAAATGCAGGCAGCGAACAAAGCAACCTATTCTCCATCAGCAATATGACGATTCAGGGCGGTCATGTTGAATGGATTGACCGGCACACGAAAACTGAGCATCACATCACTGAAATCAATCTGGGCATTCCTATTATTGCCAATTTCGACAGCGCCCTGACCCACTGGATAGAGCCCCACTTCAGCGCAAAAATGAATGGAGCGCCTTTTTCTTTGGATGGCAGGCTGCATCTTTTTAGCGCAAATCAGGAAGCGGCGTTGACTTTTAAGTGGAATGAGTTTGACTTAACACGGCTCGGTCAGTACATGCCCTTGCCAGACGGCATTCATCTGCTTTCAGGTTTTTCCGATAGCGATTGGCTCCTTACCTTTACACAGGCGGCGAATGAAGCGCCGGATATTACCTTGACCGGCCATACCGCCTTACGGCAATTAAAAATAAAAAACAGCGCGGCAGCATCCCCTTACCAAACCGCCCTGAAGCGGCTGGATGTTGCTCTGACTCAAATCGATCTAACGGGTAAGAAGCCATCACGAATCAAACTGAATGCAGATCAGATGACCTTGGTTCGTGAAGGCGAAAATGAGCCTGCATTAACGCTTGCGAAGCTGATGATCGATCACGTCCTGATCAATGCAAAAACGCATCAGATTGCAGTGGGCGACATGACCCTGGATCGTTTGAGCGCCGCCCTGCGCCGGGAAGCCGACGGCGCTATCGATTTAACCCGGCTGTTCAGCTCCCCGGATACTCAGATTCCAGTTCAGGCACGCATTCCTCTTCCTGCCAGAAAGCCTGTTTATTCCGGTAACAAGATTCGTATTGCTGAGAAAAGAACGGAATTGCCTGGGCCTGTCGCCACGAGCAAGGATGAATCATCCACAACGGATACCCCTTGGACCCCGCAAATCAAGCGTATTAAGCTGAACGCGGCCACATTGCGTTATGAAGACCTCACACTGACCAAACTGACACCGATGGTGGTGGATTCATTGGATCTAACACTCGATAACATCGATCTGAACGGCATCAAACCCTTGAATCTGGCCTTGCAGGCGCAAGTGAATCAACACGGCAACATCAAGGCCGCTGGTTCGCTGGCATGGGCGCCTCTTTCCGCTGATTTAGCCCTGCATCTTGATACGGTTGATCTGGTGTCTTTACAAGGCTGGGCAGGCGATAAACTGACCGCACTGCTGACCCGTGGCGATATCTCCTTTGAAGGCCATATCAAAGCGCAAGGGGATCCGCTGAAAATTCAAGTGGGTGGCCATGGAAGCCTTCTTAATTTCAACGTATTCAATCCAGAAAATGCCCGCGATCTGCTGCGCTGGAAAACACTGGACATCAGCGGCCTGAACTTTGTCAATGATCCGCTGCACGTGGATATTAACACTATAAATTTAAACGACTTTTATGCACGATTAACCATCTTGCCGGATGGCAGCCTCAATCTCAGCAAAATCATCCGGCAGGATCATCCGGCACAATCCGGAACAACGATTGCCGGTGCCGCGCCCACGGATACCGATCCAAACGAATCCAAAGAAGAAACCCCCATTCATATCGAAAAAATTCTTCTGCAGCAAGGCAGCATCCATTTCAATGACCGCTTTATCAAACCCAATTATCGCGCCAATCTGACAGGTCTCACGGGTCAGATCGGCCCGTTACAACCCGGCCAATCCGGCAATATCGATATTCGTGGCGCGGTCGGCAAAACAGCCCCTCTGGAAATTCGCGGAACGATTGATCCATTCAGTTCCGAGCTTGCGCTGGATCTGGTTACCCATGTTAAGAACATCGACCTGCCCCCCTTCAGTCCCTATTCGGGAAAATATATCGGCTACGCGATTGAGAAGGGAAAGCTGTCAGCCGATGTTTATTACCAAGTCAAGAATGGCATTTTAACCGCCGACAACAAGATTTTTCTGGATCAATTTACCCTGGGTGATAAAGTGGACAGCGAAGCAGCCGTATCCCTACCACTCAGTCTTGCGATTACCCTGCTCAAAAACCGCCGGGGCGAAATTGATATCCACCTGCCGCTGCAGGGCTCCATCCATGACCCGCAATTTAACCTGGGCGAAATTATTTTCGAGGCGCTTGTCAACCTGATCACCAAAGCGATCACTTCACCTTTTGCCTTACTGGGTTCAGTGCTGGAAGGCGGCGAAGCATTATCCGGGATTTCCTTCACTCCCGGCTTTGCGGAGATTGAAACGGAAGCATCACAACGCCTGCAAGCCTTGGCGCAAATCCTGACCGACCGCCCTTCACTCAAGCTGGAAATTTCCGGTTATGCCGATCCGGCGGAAGACTATGCAGGCCTCAAGCTGGCCACCCTGCAAGACAAAGTGAAAGCGCAGAAATTAGCCGAGCAGACCCAGAAAGGCATCGCCACTGGCGCCATCACGGAAGTGACATTAACCCCGGAAGAATATGGCGAGTATCTTGAGCGGGTTTACAAAAAAGAACCTTTCGAAAAACCCAGGAACATGATTGGCCTGACCAAAAGCCTTCCCATCGCTGAAATGGAACAACTCATGCTGGCACATATAACAATTAACGAAAGCGACCTGGAAGCACTGGCCGAACGCCGCGCCATCGCTGCCCGCAACTGGTTGGTCGAGCAAGGCGGAATTCCCAGCGAGCGTATTTTTGTCGTGGGCATCCATGAGGCCAAGGAAGGCGATCAGAAGAAAGGGAATCGAGTGGAGTTTATACTTAAGTAATTTCATTGATCTGATCCATTTTTATGGTTATAAAAACCAAGGAAATGCTGACGTGCTATTATTTCATTGACTTATAATTTTCCAAATAACTCTGGAAACTGTTTTGTTTGATTTTTCATTTGCATGAACTTTAACCATTCTCACTGAAAGTAGGGGGGGCATACAATGAAGATTTTATTTATCCTGAATGACGCACCCTATGGTTCCGAGAGAACCTACAATGCTCTGCGTCTCGTGATGGCGCTGCAAAAAGAACAACCGCAGACTGAAATCCACATTTTCTTGGTGGCAGACTCGGTTACAGCCGTCCTGCCCGTCCAGTCCACTCCCCAAGGATATTACAACGTCGAGCGGATGCTTAAAGCTGTCATCGCAAAAGGCGGTCAAGTCAAAACTTGCGGCACTTGCTCAGAAGCGCGCGGCATAAAAAACCTGGCGCTTCTCGAAGGAGTCGAAATCAGTACGATGAGTCAACTGGCGCAGTGGACTGTTGAGTCCGATAAGGTGCTGGTCTTCTGACGCAATTACCATCAGGCGCGAATAACACCAAACCACTAAACATAAATTTGCGTTCATTATTCCGCACCACCTATAATTGCAACCTGGAAACCACACCTTCAGGCAGCGCATGCTGCAAAAAGGTTTCACGTGAAACATCTCTGTTAAGCATCCTTCCGTACAGTCAAGAAATTATTGGTTATTTACAAGCATCGCGGGCTTGAGCACTATGAGCAATCATACAGAATTTGAGATTATCGTTGTCGGGGGCGGCCATGCCGGGACTGAGGCGGCGCTGGCGGCGGCGCGCATGGGGCACAAGACGCTGTTGCTGACGCACAATATTGAAACTATCGGGCAGATGTCTTGCAATCCTTCCATCGGGGGCATCGGGAAAAGTCATCTGGTGAAGGAAATTGATGCCTTGGGCGGCGCCATGGGATTGGCTACCGATGAAGCCGGCATCCAGTTTCGCATTCTCAATGCCAGCAAAGGCCCGGCGGTGAGGGCCACGCGCGCGCAGGCGGATCGGGTGCTTTACCGGCAGGCCATTCGCAGACGTATTGAGAACCAACCCAACCTTTGGGTCATGCAGCAAGCGGTGGACGATCTGATCCTTGAGCAGGACCGGGTGCTCGGCGTGATCACGCAGCTCAACATCAGAATCCATGCGCGCGCGGTCATCTTGACGGTCGGCACGTTCCTGGCGGGATTGGCGCATATTGGCAAAACCCATTTCAAGGCGGGCAGGGCGGGCGATCCGCCGTCCATCACACTGGCGCAGAGGCTACGCGAAATGGAATTTCCGGCAGGGCGGCTGAAAACCGGCACGCCACCGCGCATAGATGGCCGCAGCATGGATTATGCAAAACTGCTGGAGCAACCGGGAGATCGACCCACCCCGGTGTTCTCATTGTTCGGCGCAGACATTCAGCATCCGCAGCAGATATCCTGCTGGATCACGAGTACCAACGCGATCACGCACGGCATCATTCGCGATGGTTTGGTGGATTCACCCTTGTACACCGGCAAAATTGAAGGCATTGGCCCGCGCTATTGTCCTTCGATTGAAGACAAGGTGGTGCGTTTTTCCGCCCGCGAATCGCATTCCATTTTTCTCGAGCCGGAAGGACTGGGCACGCATGAAATCTATCCCAACGGGATATCCACCAGCCTGCCGTTTGAAGTGCAGGTCAAGCTGATCCATTCCATAGCAGGTCTTGAGCATGCGCATATCACACGCCCTGGCTATGCTATCGAATATGATTATTTTGACCCGCGCAACCTGAAACGCTCGCTCGAAACCAAAACCATCGAGAACTTGTACTTTGCCGGACAAATCAACGGCACAACCGGTTATGAGGAAGCCGCCGCGCAGGGATTGCTGGCCGGCATTAATGCCGCACTGAAAATTCAGGAGCAGGAGGCGTGGCTACCGCAAAGGAACGAAGCTTATTTAGGCGTTCTGGTCGATGATCTGGTGACTTCCGGCGTCACCGAGCCCTACCGGATGTTTACCAGCCGGGCGGAATACCGTTTGCAATTGCGCGAAGACAACGCCGATTTGCGCCTGACTGAAATGGGACGGAAGCTTGGGCTGGTGGATGACGCACGTTGGGCTGCCTTCACGCATAAGCAGGAAGCGATCCAGCAAGAGCAACAAAGACTCAATTCAGTGCGCCTGTCGCCAAGCACATTGCCGGAAGAGGATGCCCTGCGCGTTCTGGGTAAAGGGATAGAACGGGAATACACATTGACCGAGTTACTGCGGCGCCCAGACGTCACCTATGCCACATTGATGACATTACCCGGCGCCGGTACACCGGTAAGCGATGCAAAAGTGACCGAACAAGTTGAAATACAGGCCAAATATCATGGTTATATCCAGCGCCAGCAGGAGGAGGTTTCCCGCCAGTCGCAATATGAAAATACGGTGCTGCCGAAAGAGATTGATTATGGCATGGTGAAAGGACTTTCTAATGAAGTACAGCAAAAATTGAATCTGCACAAACCGGAAACCATTGGCCAGGCCTCCAGGATTTCGGGCGTAACCCCCGCTGCCATTTCGTTATTATTGGTGCATTTAAAGCGTGGATTTGCAGTTAATGGCCAGCAACAAAGCGCATGAGTCTGTTACCACAAATTACGCAGGGCTTGCAAGCTCTTGACTATGATTTCACGCAACAGGAAAGACCGCTCCACGAATTGATCCAGCAGTATTTATTGCGTATCGAGAAATGGAACCGGATCCATAATTTAACCGCCATCAAGCACCCGCAAGACATGCTTTATCAGCATGTGATGGATAGCTTGGCGGTGCTGCCCCATATTACAGGCCCATCCATTATCGATGTGGGTAGCGGAGCGGGGCTGCCGGGCATACCGGTTGCGCTGGCAAGGCCGGATTGGCGGGTCTCTCTGGTTGAAAGCAATCAGAAGAAAGCCTCTTTTTTGCAACAGGTTAAAATTGAGCTGGCACTACCGAATGTAGAAGTCATTGCAAAACGCATCGAGGATTATCGGGAGGATAACCGTGTGAATACCATTATTACGCGCGCCTTTTCTGATTTGGGTGAATTTATACAGTTAACCCGGCAACTGGTTCCTGAAAATAACGTAAACTGCCGATGGGTCGC
>CAKKRO010000182.1:0-17280 GCA_919902625.1 Nitrosomonadaceae bacterium | reverse complement strand
TACAGTTAACCCGGCAACTGGTTCCTGAAAATAACGTAAACTGCCGATGGGTCGCGATGAAAGCCAACTGCTCAGACAATGAACTCAAGCAAGTTCAAGCGCCGTTTAGCATTGAAAAGATCGTACCGCTGACTGTGCCCGGTCTTAATGCAGCCAGGCAACTGATTATCATCAAGAATTCAGCAGCTTCAGATTAACAGGCCATTGAAAAACGCATCGCAGCTTTGATTCAGCCCAATGAATACAGGAGCTAATACCGTGACAAAAATTCTTGCCATCACCAATCAAAAGGGTGGCGTCGGAAAAACCACAACCAGTGTCAATCTGGCAGCCAGCCTGGCTGCTGCTGGAAAGCGGGTTTTGCTGGTCGATCTCGATCCCCAGGCCAATGCAACCATGGGCAGCGGCACCAACAAGCAAACCACCAAAATCACGGTTTATCATGTTTTGCTGGGCAATGAATTGATTAACACAACACGCATTACCGGCACGACGGGTAAATATGACTTGATACCCGCCAACCGTGATTTGGCCGGCGCTGAAGTCGAAATGGTGGATTTGCCGCAGCGGGAAGCGCGTTTGAAAGCTGCGCTCGAAACCATTGAACACGAATATGACTATATTTTAATCGATTGCCCGCCTGCCTTAAACTTGCTGACGCTGAATGGCTTATGCGCGGCACAGGCGGTGATGATTCCGATGCAGTGCGAGTATTATGCCTTGGAAGGACTCAGCGATCTGGTCAATACCATCAAGAAAGTGCGCAGCAATTTTAATCCCAAGCTGCGCATTGAAGGCTTGCTCCGCACCATGTTCGATCCGCGCAGTATTCTGGCACAGCAAGTTTCTGACCAATTGCAAAAACATTTTGGTGATAAAGTGTATCGCACCGTGATCCCGCGCAATGTCCGTCTGGCTGAAGCGCCGGGGTTTGGATTACCCGTGCTGTACCACGATGCGCAATCCAAAGGCGCGCAGGCTTATCTTGAGCTCGCTAAAGAAATACTCAATACTTAAATGCTTGATGAGCGGTCTGGATATTCAATGGCAAAATGAAGGAATCCATAAAATGGCAAAACAAAAAGGGTTAGGAAGAGGACTGGATGCATTATTGTCGCGCAATGGCAACGCCAGCGTTGCAGAGGAATCATTACAGATCCTTGATGTCTCCAAGCTGCAACCCGGCAAATATCAACCCAGAACCAACATGGACCCGGTTGCTCTGGCTGAACTGGCTGAATCCATCAAAGCACAAGGCGTTATGCAACCGATTCTGGCACGCCCTATCGGTGAGGATCAATACGAAATTATCGCCGGTGAAAGAAGATGGCGCGCAGCTAAATTGGCCGGACTGACCGAGGTTCCCGCTTTGATACGGGAAGTAGCCGATGAATCAGCGCTCGCCATGTCGCTGATTGAAAATATTCAGCGTGAGAACCTGAATCCACTGGAAGAAGCTCTCGGTATTCAACGTTTGATCAATGAGTTCGGCATGACCCACCAAACAGCCGGTGAAGCGCTGGGTAATTCGCGCAGCACGATCTCCAACTTGCTGCGCCTGCTCAACCTGTCAGCGCCGGTACAGGAGCTCATGATGCAGGGCAAAATCGAAATGGGGCACGGACGCGCCATCCTGTCCCTTGCGCCCGCAGAGCAAATTAAAATGGCCCATCTGATCGCGCAAAAGCAGCTATCAGTGCGTGAAACAGAAAAACTGGTTAACCAGATTGAACACCCATCCAGCAAAAAGGTCAATAAACCGGACAGGGATCTCATGCGATTACAGGAAAATGTATCGGAACGTCTCGGTGCGCAAGTGGCCATTAAGCCGAAAAAGAATGGCCGGGGCAATATCGTGATTCACTATACCAGCCTGGATCAATTGGATGACATACTCAATAAGTTATAATAAAACTTAATCGCATAAAAACTACCGCTAAGGAAAATCATGGATGCAAGATTACTGGATATCCTGGTGTGCCCTCTCTGCAAAGGGCCGCTCATCTACAAAAAAGAAGACAAGGAATTGATCTGCAAGCCCGACCGGCTCGCCTTTGCAATCAAGGACGGCATTCCGGTCATGCTTGAAGACGAAGCGCGCAAAATACCCGATGAAGTTGAAATTCAATAAAACCAGGGAGCCTTCTAAAATCAAATGAATTCGAATATCCGGCTTGAGCCCCATGTGGCCGCTATTTTAGGCGCATTAATCGCAGATTCCGCATCGCTCGGCCTGCACTGGCTTTATGACCCGAAGCGTATTGCCCGGATCGAACAAACCAAAGGGCTGGTTTTTCTGCAACCCGATGCAAATGATTACGCAGAGACCAAAGGTTACTTTGCCCATGGCGATAAAATGGCGGGAGATTCATCGGGATATGGCGAGTTATGCCTGTTGATGCTGCGGCATTTTGCGGAATATGGTCAATTTAAGCGCGTTGAATATCAAACCGGATACCGCAATCATTTTGGTCCGGGCGGCGCGTACACCGGCTACATCGATGCTCCCACACGTCAGACGCTACAGACATTATGGCCACTTAAACCCGAAGAATTCCCGGAAAACTCCGGCGCAGATGACGATCAGTTTGCCGCATTGGCCACTATACCGGTCGTAGTAGCCATCCATACCGGATCACAACGGGCGCTACTAACAAAAATAGAACAGGTCGTGCGCCTGACCAATGATAATGACACTGCGGTTGCAGCAGCTCAGTATGCCGGAATTGTTTTGTTTGAAGTATTGAATGGAAAACCAATCCCGCAGGCGCTCTCCGCCGCACTACCGCACGCCGGAGAAAAACTGGCACCGTTAGTTAAAGAAGCGTTGCAACCCTGCACGCTCGACAGTGCCGCGATAGCCAAGCGCTTTGGCTCTGCCTGCCATGTTCTGGAAGGGATGCCGGTCATTGCGCATATTGCACAACAGGCCCCTGACTATCGCACCGCCATCGAAGAAAACATCCGCATTGGCGGCGATAGCTGTGGCCGTGGCATCATGCTGGGTGCGATTACAGCGGCTTACACATCGCAACAAAGCGGGTCAATGTCTTCCCTTCCGCTCGAATGGATCGCTCGATATCGCAAGCTCTCCATCGCTGCAGACGCCTGCGCGCAGCTCTGACAACTCTGATTGCCAGTAGATAAATTCCCTGAAAATAGATATAATTTGCTGAATAATTAGCCCTTAAAACACGAAGCACAAAACCATTTCATTCTGACTATTCACTTCATCAAGATTATCTGCGTTGTTAAGTCACTATACAAAGAATGCCTTCATGCCGCGCTTATTATTGGGTGTCCCTGCGATAAAATGACACTAAAAACAAGTAACTTATTGGTTATAGGGCATGTTTATCCATCGGCCTTATGAATGACCGCAACTATTTATTAATTCTGGAGGAAAAATGAGTCACACGCTATACGAAACCACTGTTCAACGGGTACAACGCTGTGAATTGGCGGTTCCAGGTTCCAGCCCGGGGATGTTTGAGAAAGCATTGAATAGCGGCGTAGACTTTGTTTTTCTGGATCTGGAAGATGCCGTAGCGCCCGATGACAAGATACAGGCGCGCAAGAATGTCATTCAAGCCCTCAATGACCTGGATTGGAAAGGACATGGCATTACGGTTTCGGTGCGTATTAACGGGCTGGACACGCAATTTATGGTGCGTGATGTGGTTGATCTGGTAGAACAGGCCGGGCATAAAATAGACACGCTGCTCATTCCGAAAGCAGGCGTTTATGCGGATATTTATATGGTTGAAGCCATGGTCACTCAACTCGAGATGCAACAAAGCCTGAAAAACCGGATCGGCCTGGAAGCATTGATTGAAACAGCACTGGGCATGGCCAATGTGGAAGATATTGCGCGCAATGGCGCATCAGGACGGCTGGAAGCGCTGCACTTTGGCGTTGCCGATTATGCGGCCAGCAACCGTGCCAGAACCGTCAATATTGGCGGACTGAACCCGGATTATCCCGGCGATCAGTGGCATGCCGCCATCAGCCGCATGATTGTGGCTTGCCGTGCTTATGGCTTGCGCCCGATTGACGGCCCTTTTGGTGATATCAAGGATCCGGAAGGCTACGTATTGGCGGCTAAGCGGGCAGCCGCATTGGGCTGCGAAGGAAAGTGGGCGATCCATCCAACGCAGATCGATCTGGCTAATGAAGTATTTACACCGCCAGCCCGTGAGATTGAAAAAGCACAACGCATTCTCGCGGCGCTCAAAGAAGCGGCCGCACAGGGTAAAGGTGCGGCGGCACTGGATGGCCGCCTGATTGATGCCGCCTCGGAAAGAATGGCCAATAATGTGGTGAAAGTAGCGGAAGCTATTGCAGCAAAAAACGGATAAGGCCGCAATGAGCGGCCTTTATCTTTATAGCTCTCCCATTTGAGATGGCTATAAGCTTATTGAATTTAATGCGATTGTTGAGGAAATTGAATTGAATATTCACGAATATCAGGCAAAAGAGATCTTGTCAGGATACGGTGTCAAAATTGCTGATGGCGGTTTAGCCTATAGCGTGGTGGAGGCCGTACAACGCGCAAGAGAGATTGATGGCGATGTATGGGTTGTCAAAGCACAGATTCACTCCGGTGCGCGCGGCAAGGCGGGGGGAATCAAGGTTTGCAGGACACATAATGAAGTCGAGAAAGCCGCTGAGGAGTTGCTGGGGAAAAATCTGGTGACGCATCAGACCGGGCCTGCGGGCAAAATCTGCTCCCGGCTATATATTGAAGCTGGAACCAGCATTGCCAAGGAAATGTATCTGTCCTTCATGATTGACCGCAGCAGCGAGCGCGTCATTATGGTCGGCTCAGCGCAAGGCGGCATGGAGATTGAGAAACTGGCTGAAACCAACCCGGAAGCGATCATCAAGATTTATATCGAACCGGCGGTCGGATTGCAGGATTTTCAGGCCAGGAAAATGGCCTTTGCCTTGAATATCGACACCGCTCAACTCAATCACGCAGTCAAAACCATTAAAGGCTGTTATCGCGCGTTACGCGATCTGGATGCCAATATCCTGGAAATTAATCCGCTCGTCCTGACCACCGGCAACGAAATCGTTGCGCTGGATGCCAAAATGACCTTTGACGAAAATGCCCTGTTCCGTCGCCATAAAATCGCGGAGTTGCGTGACAATACGCAGGTGGACAGCCGCGAAGTCGCCGCAGCGGAAGCAGGCTTGAGCTATGTCGGGCTGGATGGCGATATCGGCTGCATGATTAATGGCGCCGGTCTGGCAATGGCCACCATGGACATGATCAAACTGGCGGGTGGCGAACCTGCCAATTTTCTGGATGTGGGCGGTGGCGCTTCCGCTGAGCGTACCGAAAAAGCCTTTCGCCTGGTGTTAGCCGATTCCGGCGTTAAAGCCATGCTGGTCAATATTTTTGCCGGCATCAACCGTTGCGACTGGATCGCGGAAGGGGTTGTACATGCGGTCAAAAACATCGACATGAAAATCCCTCTGGTGGTCCGCCTGTCGGGAACCAATGTCGAAGAAGGCCGCCGCATTATTGCGGATAGCGGCTTGCCGATTATCACAGCAGATACGTTAGCGGATGCGGCGGAGAAAGTGGTACGCGCACGCAACGAAGTCGTAGCACACGAAGCCTAGGGAGCGCAAAGTGGCGATATTAATCAACGAAAACACACGAATGATTGTTCAAGGCTTTACCGGAAAAATCGGTACCTTCCATGCACAGGAAATGATGGACTACGGCTCCAACGTAGTCGGCGGCGTCACCCCCGGCAAAGGCGGACAAACGCATCTGGGATTGCCGGTATTCAATACCGTCAAGGAAGCGGTCGATCAGGTAGGCGCAGAAGCGAGCATCGTCTTTGTACCGCCCGCGTTCGCGGCGGATTCCATCATGGAAGCTGCCGATGCGGGCATCAAATATTGCGTATCCATCACCGACGGCATTCCGACACAAGACATGATGACCGTTAAAAATTTCTTGCGTCGCTTCGCCAAGGAAGAACGCATGATGCTGACCGGCCCCAATTGCGCGGGCACCATCAGCCCAGGCCGCGCCATGCTGGGAATCATGCCGGGGCATATCTACATGCGTGGAAACGTGGGGATTGTCGGCCGCTCCGGCACGCTGGGTTATGAAGCCGCCGATCAGATGAGACTGTTAGGCATCGGTATTTCAACCTCCGTTGGCATTGGCGGCGATCCGATTATCGGCAGCTCACACCGCGATATTCTGGAAAGACTGGAACAAGATCCCGAAACCAAGGTGGCGCTGATGATTGGTGAAATCGGCGGCCCCCAGGAAGTGGAAGCCGGACAGTTTGCCAAAGATAACATGACCAAGCCATTGGTTGCTTATATTGCGGGGCTGACGGCACCAGAAGGACGGCGCATGGGACATGCGGGCGCCATTATTTCTTCCGCCGGGGAAAGCGCGGCGGAAAAAGTGGCGATACTCAAGGAACTGGGTGTCACCATTTGCCCGACACCCTCACTGATGGGACAAACCATTGCGGAAGTTTTAGCCAAGATGTAATTTGAGTTTAACGAAGCCAGAACATCAAACACTAAAGGGTATCTCCGGGTGCCCTTAGTTTTTTGTGCTAATGCTGCAACTTGCTGACCCGGGTAAGATATCATTGACTGAAGAATCTATGGAAAACAAATCTGAGCAAAATAATTCGAAGAAAATCCCGATAATGGCCCATTTTCTCTTCCTAACCCGTTGGTTGCAATTGCCTTTATATCTGGGCCTGGTGTTGGCGCAATGTATTTATGTATTTCACTTCTGGGTGGAATTAACAGATTTGATCGGCGCTGTCATGGGCAACCAGACTGCATTGCAACATATTCTCGATATTGTGACGATTGAAGGCGCGACCAGACCCGCCAAGTTAACCGAAACGACCATTATGTTGGTTGTTCTGGGTCTGATCGATGTGGTGATGATTTCCAATCTGCTGATCATGGTCATTATCGGCGGCTATGAAACCTTTGTTTCACGAATGAATCTGGAAGGACACCCTGATCAGCCTGAATGGTTGTCGCATGTGAATGCTTCCGTTTTAAAGGTTAAGCTGGCAACCGCTATCATCGGAATTTCGTCGATCCATCTGCTGAAAACCTTTATCAATGCCAGTGCGTACGACGAAAAAACGCTGCTCGCACAAACCGGCATCCATATGGCTTTCCTGCTTTCAGCCTTGGCCATCGCATACTGTGATCGCATTATCACGCAAACCAGCCAGCAATCGGCTGAACACTAAGATTCATACCTTTAGGGAACTCAGGCTACGGTGATCGCATCATCTAATAGGCGCAGTATTCCTTGCAAGGCTGTAGCCACTGACAATCGCCTGATGGTGTCACGATTCCCCTTAAAGAATCGGGTTTCCTGTCGCACCGGACCATCCTCGATCGCCCAGGCAAAACAAATCATCCCCACGGGTTTCACTGCAGTGCCGCCATCAGGACCTGCAATACCCGTGATAGACACGCCCACCTGGGCATGACTCCGGTTTAGCGCTCCCATGACCATTTCCTGTGCAGTTTGCGCGGATACGGCGCCATATTGATCCAATGTCGCCTGCTGCACACCCAGCATTTCACATTTGGAAAGATTGCTGTAAGTGATAAATCCCCGTTCATACCAGGCTGAACTGCCCGCTACGGCAGTCACTGCTTGGCCCAGCCAGCCGCCCGTACAGGATTCGGCGGTCACCAGCTTGAGTCCGTGCTGCATAAGGCGTTCGCCCACTTTGACTGCCAGGTCAAAGACTGCTTGATCCGTATCTGAAATTTTATGACTCCTTGATCACTTAAGTCCGGCAGATTCCTAGAAATACCCTTCGGATAGCACCCAGGCTTTCCATCCGGCCAAACAAAGCAACGTAAAGAAGGCAGCTACCATATCATCAAACATTACACCAAAACCTCCTTGCAGATGACTATCGTAGTAGCGGATAGGCTGGGGTTTGGCAATATCAAAGAAGCGAAACAAAATAAATGCGGCTAACTGCCATACCCAGTCGACCGGCGTGAAGTACAAAACTAGAAGAAACGCAACCGTTTCATCCCATACCATACCGCCGTGATCGGGAACACCTAAAGCCTTGCCACTGAGACCGCATGCCCAAATACCGGCAATAAACAGGACATCAATCAGCAACAAGAAATAAAAAGGACTCAGGTAATAGTTCAATACCCAGAATAAAGGAAATGCAACGAGCGTTCCTACTGTGCCCGGAGCGGCAGGACTTAATCCGGCGCCACCTGAGAATGCGATGAAATAAGCAGGATGGCTGTATACCAAACCCCAGTCCGGGCGTAATTGAGTTGACTCAGAACCGGACAGGCCGTGCATTTCAGGCGCTGAAGTGGTCATAACCTTTGGTCTCCAATGTAATGGCATTCCCGCTGGCATCTTTCACCATCAGGCCTTCGCCTGACAAAATCCCGCCAATCAGGGTGAGTGGAATAGCCAGTTCAGCAGAAAGCGCTTCAATTTTCCCGCGATTTATTTTAGGCGCTGTAAAACATAACTCATAATCATCTCCGCCCGCCAGCAAACAATTCATTGCCAGGGATTGATGCAGGTATCTTTTCAAGACAGTTGAGCACGGCAATGCTGCCATATTGATGCAAGCCGCTTTTCCCGAGCTTTCCAGAATATGCCCCAAATCTGCCATGAGTCCATCGGATATATCAATGGCACTATGCGCCAAACCAATCAATCGCTGCCCCAACTCAACCCTTGCCGTCGGTGTCAATAATGCAGGCAGGCAGTGCTCGATCTCATCGCACTCCAGAATGATCTGCTGCAGCTCATGATTCAGCGCCAGAGCAGCATCACCTAACTGACCGGAAACCCAAACATCATCCTCCAGTTTCGCGCCACTGCGGCGCAGCGCTTTGCCTGCAGCGACTTCACCCACGATCTGCACACCGATATTCAGCGGCCCGGAAGTCGTATCCCCGCCGATTAATTCCACATGATATAAATCAGCCAGTGCAAAAAACCCTTTACTGAACTCGCTTAACCAGACTTGATTATGCCTGGCCAGATCATCCGGCAGCGTCAATGAAAGCAATGCCCAGCGAGGCCTTGCACCCATTGCGGCCATATCCGAGAGATTAACTGCCAGGGATTTATATCCGAGTTTGTAGGGATCAGCATCGGCAAAGAAATGTGTGCCGCAAACTAAAGTATCCGTTGAAATGGCCAGTTCCGTTTGGGTTGTCGATGCAATGAGCGCAGCATCATCGCCGATTCCCAATATGGCACTGGGGGTAGGGCGAGAAAAATAATGCCGGATAATATCAAATTCAGAATGCACTGGCTGGCGATAACAACGTTAGATAAAACGACAAAATATACCATCCACTATAAACCAACTAACGTTGATATTCTGCCTGAAAATTAAGTGATGCGGTTGGGTCTTGAGTCAGCGTATTTAAATCTGGACTTAATCTGATAATTTCTGGAATAAAATTGAATAAGCTCTGACCATTGGCATCATTGAAATGTCCGTTTCCGACCAACAATTCATTACTAACAAAAAACTGCCGACATGACAATAACATCTACAGCAAAAATATGAACTGCAAATAACTTAGTGAACAAATATTTTGTTCACGACGTATTATGTCGCAACAATTTTCTATCCTAACAATCTAGATAATTCAGAAGGATATACGTCATGTCTTGCCATGGACTCTCAAAATCTCGCATCATCGCGTGGAAACAGTGCCCCAAGCGACTGTGGCTGCAAATTCATCGGCGTGATTTACTGGAAGTTTCGGACGACACCGAACATAGATTTCAAATCGGCTATGAAGTGGGTGAAGTTGCACAAGGATTTTACCCAACTGGCATTCTGATTGAGGATGAAGATGACCTGTCGGCCGCCCTGAAGTCCACCAAAGCTGCAATGGAGGCCTATCCCGACCTTCCCATCTTCGAGGCGACTTTTCAGCACGACGGTGTACTGGTGCGCGCCGACCTGTTATTACCTACGGCCGCTGGTTATCGTATGGCCGAAGTCAAATCCAGCGCCAGCGTAAAGCCTTATCACATTGACGACTGCGCGGTGCAAGCATGGGTGGTCAAGCAGAACAATATCCCACTGGCCTCCATCGAACTGGCGCATATCGACACCTCGTTTGTTTACCAAGGCGATGGCAACTATCACGGTATTTTTCGACATGAGAATTTAGACGATGTAATTTACCCGTTGCTTAAGATGGTGCCCGCCTGGATTCAAGAAGCACGCAGCACGTTATCCGGGGACGAACCAAATATTGAACCTGGAGCGCAATGCGACGATCCGTTTGAATGCCCATTCAAGGCCTATTGCACACAGCCTATCAAGGAACCGGTACAGCCCAAATATTCGCTCGATGTTCTGTACCGGATGCACACAGAAGCCAAGGAAGCGCTCCGTACTAAAGGGTTCGAGGATGCCTGCCAGGTGCCGCCAGAGTTTCTGAACGAAACGCAGCAGTGGATTCAACGCGTCAGCCAGACTGGTATCCCTGAACTCTCTCCGAATGCCGGAGTGGCATTGGCCAGCTTAACCTATCCCCGCTACTACCTGGATTTCGAGACGATTAATCTGGCTGTGCCACGGTGGGCAAATACTCGCCCCTACGCCACACAGGTTCCGTTCCAGTGGTCCTGCCATATTGAAGAATCGCACCATCAGTTAAGCCATGAGATGTTTCTGGACGTATCGGGCAAGGATCCACGCAGACTATGTGCGGAAAAAATGATTGAAGTATTGGGGGATGATGGGCCGGTATTCGTTTATTACCAGGCATTTGAGAAAGGCCGTATTGCCGAGTTGGCCGAATTGTATCCAGATCTGGCTCCAGCGCTGCATGCCATCAACTTACGTGTCGTCGACTTGCTCCCTATCGCCAGAGCGAATTACTACCATCCTGAAATGAAAGGCTCATGGTCAATCAAAGCCGTGTTGCCCACCGTCGCCTCGGATTTACGCTATGACTTGCTGATTGTTGGTAATGGTGGCGATGCTCAAGCTGCATACCGGGAAATTCTGCATACAAATACCTCCGATGCGCGCAAACAGGAATTGACTATAGGGCTGCGCGAATACTGCAAACTGGATACCTTGGCGATGGTGCGATTGGCGTGGTTTTTTCAAGGCGAACAATGACATAAAAGCCTATCTCGACGATGAACTCGCCCAGCAAGGCTGGCCTCAAATACTCTGGCCGGATGAGGTGATTGAACTACTTAAAATGAGACATAATAAAGAATGTTAAATGACACCAGAAAAAACGCAAAAACTCTTTGATGCATTTCCGCGCCTGTATAGAGGGCGTGCCAAATCCGTGCAGGAATCAATGATGTCGTGTGGCTTTGAGTGCGGCGACGGCTGGTTTGATTTGATCTGGACGCTTTCACAGAAAATTGAAGATGCGGCCAGACAGGCAGGACTGGAACCGCAAAGCAACACATGGCCAGAAGCGATACAGGTCAAACAGAAAATGGGCACGTTGCGCTTCTATCTGGATAACCCTACAGAGACGATAACTGCGCTGATACGCAAAGCAGAAGAAGACTCGGCAAAAACCTGCGAGACATGCGGAAATCCTGGTTCGACCGTAAGGTGTTCCCGAGTAAAAACACTGTGCGATAAGCATGAAAAAGAAAATCTTCTGGAGGCTTCGGTTGTCCGAAAGACGCCAGTTTGGCGATGGAAAAAGGATTAATATGCCCCAAAACGAAAAGACATCCACTCTACTGCGCCAGTGGGAAATGATGCGTATGCTCACCGTCAGTCGATACGACAGCAAACAGGACGGTCGTTGGGACAAGGCCAGCGAGATTACCGCCAAACTTAACGATGCCGGCTATGCGGTATCAGTGCGCACCGTTCAGCGCGACCTCAAGGAATTGAGTGAAATTTTCCCGATTCAACTGAACGATAAAAACGCGCGGGATTACGGCTGGCGCTGGACCAAAGGCGCGAACCTCAACATTCCCGGCATGAGCGTTTCCGAAGCACTCGCCATGCGTTTGGTGGAGATGCACCTGAAACAGCTATTGCCGACAGCCATGCTGGACGGCTTACAAGGTGTGTTCGGACTGGCGAAAATCAAGCTTGATGAATTGGAAAGGCACAACAATAACCACTCCAAGGACTGGCTGGATAAAGTGCGTGTCGTGCAGCCTGCGCAACCCTTATTGCCGCCGCGCGTAAATCAGGATATTCAGTCCGACATCTACCGCGCCGTATTGGAAAACCGTCAGCTTTCGGCAAGCTACAACGCTGCCGAAAGCAAGGAAACCAAGGAGTACGTGCTACACCCTCTGGGCATCATTATGCGCGGCTCGGCGTCCTATCTGGTAGCCAGCGCATGGGATTATTCTGATGTGCGACTATACGCCCTGCATCGTTTCAGCAAGGTAACGATATTGGACAATGCAGCCAAGAGGCCCAGCGGATTCAACCTGGACAAAGCGATTGCCGGTGGATTGGCGGATTTTGCCTATCAGGGCGAACCGATTCAACTGGAAATCCGTTGTGAGGAATGGGTTGCCGCCTATCTGGCCGAGACGCCGCTCTCGACTGACCAGACGGCAAAGCAGGAAGCGGATGGCTGGATACGATTGACGGCAACGGTCAACGACACTTGGCAACTGCGCTGGTGGCTGATGGGGCAAGGAGCTGGGATCGAAGTGTGCGCTCCAGCGACGTTACGGGCTGAGATTAAGGCAGCATTGGTCGACGCGACTAGCCTATACAACAAGAACTATTGAGAAACGAGGAAACTTATTCGGTAACAAAAAATCCAACAATGCCTTTTTTTGGGTATCTAGCAGTTGGTTGTTTCATGAAATTTATCAATCAATATAAACCAGGAAATACAAAAATGGAAAACGTAAAACATACTCAACCTCAACTTGAAACTGAGCTTAAAGACCTCTTTCTCGATGGTAAAACTGTCTCGGCGCTTCGTATTACGCACTATTTGGCTTGGGCAGCACAACCCGAGCAATATTCACACGTATTAGCTATACCCCCCATTCAACGAGGCTTCGTCTGGAAACCGAAGCAAATACAAGATTTATGGGATTCGCTGTTAAGAGACATGCCAATTGGCAGTGTTCTGCTAAAAGCATCAAGTGGTGGCGAAAAAAGCCGCCAAGTAACTTCAGAAAAGACAAATGTACAAGGAAATCCTAAATCGGGCTTTCATCTTATGGATGGTCAGCAGCGGACATTGTCAATGTTACTTGGTTTTCCTGATTCTGTTGAAGCTCAGCATAAGTTATGGGTTGATTTTAGTGTGCCAGGAAAAAATGGATCTCAATTCCAGTTCCGTGTAACTACCGCAGTGCAGCCATTTGGCTATAATGCCGATGGCGGTCGGTTACTTCTGCAAGAACGACGCGATGCTCGGGAAATTTGGAACGGAGACAACCCTACGGAGACAAAACAAAAGAAAACTAATCAAGATATTTTTAAAGATGAAACGACTAGACCATGGAAGGCAGGAGGAAAGCAACAAGAATATATTTTTGAGGTAAAGAAGCTGTGGCAATGGTTGGACAAGCATGGCACATCAGTCTCTGAATGGACAGATGAAATCACCAGGAACAAAAAAGATGGCTTAGATGAAACTACTTTAGGCCGAATCAAAAAATTTGGTAACGCGCTGAATAAACTACAGAATCAATGGATAGCTCTAATAAAGATACCGGACGTTGAAGTACAATCTGATATTGAAGATCCAAGCCATGACTATTTGACGATGTTATTTGATCGCATTTCATCAAACGGTACGCGACTACGCCCAGATGACTTGCTGTTTTCAATGATTAAACAGTCTTGGCCGGAAGCACATAACATCGTTTATGACCTTCAAGAGCAGGTTGGTTCGCTAATGAAGCCAACTGATTTTGTTATGACAGCATTTAGGTTGGCAATGCTACTATCTAACGATACTAAAAAGCATGATCCAGAACTGAATGCAATGACGTTTCATAAGCACCTTGGTGGGCTACTTGGCACCGATGGCAACTTACGCGAAATGATTGGCGAAAGAGGGTCCCTCATCAATGCATTCAATGCATTGATCAAACTCATCAAATATCGTGATATCAAATATCGTGATGACAGTGATGATCGTGGGATTCCCAGAGCCATGTTCCCTTACATGAATGAATCCATGCTACAGGTTATCTTGTATTGGATGATAAGAAATCCAGAGCATACTGATTCTTTTGAGGCTTCTAGGGATGAAGTTTTGCGTTTTATATTATTTTGGTTTGTATGTAATAAGGATGCAGCGTCTGCTTATAAAGCAAGCAAAACTGCTATTGATCTTATTTCCGCTAATAAAGGTGATTTTCCTGGGAAAAAAATCTATCAAGAGCTGGCACGCAAAGATGCTGACGGAAAATCTTCGTTTTTTCCATTGATTGAGCCTTCTTCAAAAGAAATTAACACAAATCAACTTCTTCACACTCAGGAGCAAAGGGCAGAATATTATTTTGGAACGACTTTTTTATATGCCAATTTCACTACCAGAAAAGGGCTGTTACTCTGGCTACAACGAAAGTGGGTGGAAAATGAGTTCAAGGACTTCAATCCGATGGCTGGTCAAGATGAGGATAACGTACCCTACGATTTCGATCATTTAGTTCCACAGTCAAATTGGTCATCGCTTGGTGGCATAGACAGAAACGGTATAACTCAGCAAGAGAGCAGGAAGATATTTGAAGACTTATATCATCGAAGAGCGCTCGGCAATTCTATAGGTAACTATCGGGTGATGAATGGCTCAGTTAACAAAGGTCGTAAGGATAAGCCACTGGGCGATGAATTAAATGAATTAGTGGAATTGAAACCAAAAAAAATCTATGAATCTAACTATGCATTCAATACAGATGAAATTGAGATTCAGAAATGGATACTAGCATCACCACCATTAATAACCGATGGCAATGGCGGTGTTATTAATACTGGCTTTATTTGGGACAATAATCGCCTGCATGGATTCCAATATGCCGTTGAGTCGCGCGTTTTATACTTGTATAAACGATATTTCGATGATGCAAAATTTAAATACTGGTTACAGGCTGAATAACCAGAGAATAAACGATACGTTTTGCTCCGTATCTTGTCGCATATCAATTCTCTTAGGCCAAAAGGTTGTAGAGGCGGAAAGCGGACAACCGCTATCTCCGAACTTAGAAAATCTACTTTCCTAGCTGAGATTGGAATGATTTCTATCAACCCGAATAAATAGCAGCTCAATCCAGTGGTCAAGGCGAGTCAAAAAACGTTAAATGCATAAGGATGTGAAATGAATATTGCCCCCAATTCAGTAACTAAAAATACCATTGATGCGCTTTACGATCAGGCAGTTGCTTTTGTCATTAAATGCAAAGATACCTCCTGCTCGGGTTTGCAGCGGCATCTGCACATCGGTTATTCATTGGCTTTGGCGTTAAGCAAGCGAATGGAGAAGAACGGGATATTTGCCGGAATTGAAACGCGTAGCTACCGTGCCGAACTTGAGCGCGTTACGATCAAAGTCATTGACATCGGTGTTGCTGGTTGTAACCTGATGCGGGAAATAATCGGCAAAGATATTTCCGGAGTCGAGATTATTTCGGTGAAAGCGGGTGTGCCCACATTCAGGCGTTCCAGTCGGCATAAAGTCATCCCGACAGGTGAAGTGAACCGCAACATTAGAATCAAGCCGGAAGACAAACATCAACTGCCACTGAATTCTCGTCTTCCGATCGAAGAAGCCTTGAGTGGGGCACATATTGTGTTCGTTGTTGCCGGTATGAGTGACGATACAAGGTATGGTGATGCGTCCATCATTGCGCAGATTGCCGGGAAACAGGGCGCTTTAAGCATTGTCGTGGTGTACAGACCATCTTCCTTTGATAATACGCAATGTCAGAAAGTCGCCGATGACGAACTGCGAGTCATGAAACCACCTGCCGATGCATTGTTTGTTATTTCGAATACCCGGCAAGGAGAACTGGATGATCATGCCACCGTAACATCACCATTCGTTGCAAATACAACTTCAGGGGAGATTGCCTCTAAATGGATTCGCTGCATGGTGTCTTTCATGATAAAGCCCAGCTTACTCCATGTTGGGCTTAACGATTTCTGTCATGCCATGACCGGATCGCATAAGAACGGTTGTGCCATCATCAAACCGGCGGGGGGGCAAGCACAAGGTCTGGATAGAGCCGCGCATGCAACGGCAAAGGCTCTTGCTCACCCATCATTCCGTGAGCACCTGAGTCAAGCTGATGGAATACTTTATATAATTACTACAGCTAACTCAAAAAACCTGACGGGATGCGAGCTCAGTCAAATCAGCGAAGAGATACAAAAGCATATCTCCGAATGCTGCTTCTGTTTGTGCAATGTTCGCTATGAACCGGACATGCCGTTAGACGGGCTAAAGATGGAGATTCTGGCTTCCCATTGGGCTGAGTGAAGCATCTCCCGATAGCTGCAATGGATCGTAAGCAGGCTGTCGATGCCTTAAGGCCATGCAACAACAATGTCAGCATGAATCCGAACGACTACAAAGAAAGCTCACTTTATTGCCTGCGTTTTTGATTCAACCTCAGCGGCACGCAACTGAATGGCCAATTTATCCAGCACCCCATTCACATATTTATATCCATCACTGCCACCATAGGTTCTGGCTAATTCAATCGCTTCATTGATGATAGCCCGATAAGGAATTTCAGGATGATGAATAAGCTCAAAAGTGCTCAATAATAAAATGGCGAACTCCACCGGACTCAATTCATTTAAAGGCCGATCCAAACAAGGCTGGATGGTTTTGTCCAGCCCTTCAACATCTTGCAGCACGCCTTGCAGCAAAGTCGTGAAATGTTTTTCATCAACATGCTTAAACTCATCAGATTCCCGCAACTGCTGCTCGATAAAACCCGCAGTACCCCCAGCAACCCTCCACTGATAAATGCCCTGCAAAACAAACTCGCGCGCAATCCGGCGACGGCTTTTATGTTTATCCGCTTTCTTGCTCGTAGTAGATTCTGCTTCGGGTAGTTCACTGATCATAAAACGATTTCATCAATTTTTATATGCAAATTAGCCATCTCCAATGCAACCTGCGCAGCATCCATTCCTTTATCACTCATGCGGGCAAGCGCCTGGTCATCATTATCCGTCGTCAATATTCCATTGGCGATGGGAATTTCTGTTTCAATCTGCACCGCCATCAAGCCGCGCGCAGATTCATTAGCGACCA
>CAKKRO010000181.1:5898-22297 GCA_919902625.1 Nitrosomonadaceae bacterium | reverse complement strand
CCCGGTGTATCAAAAGCATCTTTTACACCGTATTCCAGTGACCCTCTTGGATTAATACGGCGAATATGTGCGCTTAAAGGACATTTTGCGCCGCCGATATCTTGATTATAAGTAAAGTCAGTTAACATTCTTTTTTTAGCCGCAAAATCAGCTTCTGCAAATTTTTCATCCCATACTTTTTTGCTTTCATCATCAGGCGCATTGACGATTGGCGCGCCGTTATCTCGCCAACGGCCCGAGAATTTTGCCGCCAACATTTCTTTGCTGCCTGGAAAAATTTTACTTTGTTCATCCAGAAAACGGTTAAAGCTACCTACATTCTCGTGTAGCTTGCGATAAACCATATAGGTGCCATTATTGGATAATAAATCGGGAGCTGGTGCAGTCCTTGGATATTCCATTGCTTCATCAACATGTCCCAGGATAAACTCACCCGTTGCAAGTGGCTCCCAACCACCTTCTCGTGTTAATTTTCCTCTTCCCAGCACGCGATCAGGAATATTGGTCTGTCCCTCAAATACCGGATCACCGATACCATCCGTATAGCCAAAGTGCTCTTTAGCCGTTGGATTACCACTTGCGTCATACAGAACACTTGCATCTTGATAAGGAAGATCATCTTCGCCATTTTCTCCACGATGACCTGTTAGCAACTTAACTCCGCCATCAGATGCTTCAATCTGTTTGAGTATCCATTCATAACGCTCATTCACTGCATCAATCGTCTGTCCATTGATTGAAATCCAAATATGTACCGTTTCTTGCCATATTTTGTCCCAATGTTTGGGATCACTTGGGCCATCATCGCCCAATATATCCTTACGTTCCCTCATTCCCATGACAAAGTCTTCTGGAAACCCCTTTAATGAAGCTCTGGGTAACTCTAATGCTTTTAAACCGGAATAAGTAAAAGCAATATTTGTAGTAACCAATGGTTTGGCAACACCTGTGCTTGCATCATCTTTAGTCCAATGTACAGCAGTAGTTACTTTGGTTGTTATTGTTCCAACAAATTTTCTTCCTTTGTCGCCATTGTCAATACGCATAAATAAATACCGTGCCTTATGAAAATTATAAGCACCATACGCTTTAACAATATTGCCTTGAATATCTGTTAAGTCTAAATTCTTTGTCATGATCAAACTCTCACTTTTGCTGGCTAATTTATAATTCTAAACAGAAAATTATTATGGGTTTGATTGTCCAGGTACCCATGATGGGCCGCTTAGATTTTCTGGTTGTACGCGTTCAATAAAGCGTTTAAAAGCTTGTTGAATCTCAATTGCACTTTTACCTTGGTGGGTAGTAACAAATTTTGTAAATTCCTGTTTTAAATAAAGTGCTTTTAATTGTTCTTGTAATGAATCATCAGTTGAACCATTAAAGAATAAACTGGCATCAAGCTGGCATCTTTTTATATAACTGATAAAGCTGTTACAGTCGGTGACCTCATCAAAGGCAACACAATGCTCCCAAATGTACCGAACATCGTGTTGTATGCCTTGATCGTTGTATGTCCAGTTTTCCCACATTCCTGCCAGATATTCGTTCAGATCTCCATGGAAATTACTTGAAAATACAAGGTATTTTGATTTCAAATGATCTATTTTTGGCAAGGCATCTCTACGTGCCTGATCCGAAAAGAACGAAAAAATATCTGAAAAATTAAAAACAGAATCACTGCCAGGCAATGACTCATAAAATACATCATCCAAAATAAACAGCCGCGCTAAATAAGTATTCGGTACTTTTGCCAATGGGCTATTCTCATGAATAGGCAATCGTAAGCAACGCTCACGTGTAATGTCGGCATATGAAATTTCGCCCATAGTGCCATTCTTAATGGGCGATAAAACGGTCAGTGCTGTTGCATTACCACTTTTAGTAGCCATTTTGGGTTTCCTTGTAAATTAAATGTAATGGTGGCTTTGCGATTGCAAGTAGCGTTGCTTAACAGCATCGGCTGATAAGCTTACAATTGGAGTCGGCCTCATTTCACCAAACTCCAGCTGAAGTTCATTTAACAGATTGTTATAATCGATTAGAAATTCATCAGGATTTTTTTCAATGGAGGCAGATTTAAAATCAATCAGTGCCTTCTTAACTATTTTGGCTGATTTCACATCATTGGAAGCCGCCATTGGATAAGCGCTGTAGTAATGCGCGGTATCAATCTGATTATATTTAATATAATCATGGAAAGGTGTTAATGGTACAGATTTAGGGTATCGAATATTCCACTTCCAGAATAAATCTAAACCTGACGGGATTGCAAAGGTAAATGAATCTACATATTGATCCCAACTGCCATTAAAATTGCTGAAAAATAGCATATAAGAATAATGGAGATTTTCTTTGGGCTGGCTAGGATGGAGATGAGGAAATCCATCTTTTGGAATAATCACCCACCGTGCATAATGAATCAGCGATAATGTGATCAAACCTTTGAGTGTAGAAGGTCTGCTGAGAGCAATTTTGAAGATGAGCCGGTTGATCCATACCATATACCAGCGTATCGGAGTAACAACATTCATGGCGTAAGCCTTACCTGCTATATTTGACATAAAAACTCCTTCGTTGAGTATTAATTAATCATAATTCTATCTTTTGTGCCATTCATGTTTTATTTCAATATGTTTTAAACAAAATAAAATCTAAAATATAAACTTTGTTCAATATAACTATGAATTATCTGTATTCTTTTTATTAGATAGTAAATATTAATCGATAATAGATTACACTGTAATAAGTGTAATTGATGTGATTTTTAACACATATCAATCAAATTCTTCTTTAGTAGAAACAACAAAATCTATTGTAATGGGAGATCGCCAGTCTCACACCCAATAATACTGATTTCTCTAACTGCCCGTATATAATCGCCATTCTCACGTAATTTTGTCATAGATTCAAAGTTATCTCTCGCATGCATTCGAGCCAGGCGGGAAAGACTTGTAGCTGACATTTCCCAGTACAGTTTATTTAAAACCTCATCAACTCCTTTGAGATTATTACAAATCAATATCATGTCACAGCCTGCATGGAGTGCAGCTTGTGCGCGCATGACGATAGATTCGAGATAATCAGCAGCGCCTTGCATACTTAGATCATCACTGAAAATACAACCTTCAAATTGCAATTCTGTACGTAAAATTTTTTGTAACCAAATATTAGAAAAACCTGCCGGGTGTTGATCAACTTTTGGATAAATAACATGTGCCGGCATTATTCCAGGTAATCCATAATTGATCATTTGTTGAAATGGAACTAGATCGTTCATTTCAATATCGGTGTATCGGCGCTGATCAATTGATATCTGTAAATGTGAATCAGCTTGAATATAACCATGGCCCGGGAAATGCTTTCCTACCGCCAACATACCACCTTTTTTTAAGCCGAGCATCAGATTATGCGCAAGTTCTGAAATGACATTTGGATTGTGATGGAAAGCACGGTCGCCGATAACACAACTTTGGCCATGATCAATATCAAGTACAGGAGTAAAACTAAAATCCACACCGCAAGCATTGAGTTCTGCAGCTAATACGTAACCAACCTGTTTTGCGAGATGACGTGCGCGAGTTGGTTGTTTATCCCATATTTTTCCCAATTCACGCATGGCAGGTAACTTTGTAAAATCTTTTTGAAAGCGCTGAACACGACCGCCTTCATGATCAACTGCAATTAATAAATGTGGGTTTCGTAAAGCATGAATCTCGTGCGTAAGTTCAGTCAATTGACGATGGTTGGAATAATTTCGCGAGAAGAGTATGATCCCGCCTGTAAGCGGGTGTAGCAATCTTTTTTTGTCTTCCTCGGTCAGTTGCGTACCTGCGATATCGAGCATAACTGGCCCAAGCGACATGATTATTTCTCCAATATGACAAAGGCACAAGCCATATTTATTTCATCACTAATGGAAAGGTGGTGCTGTGTAATACCCTTGTCATTGATCAATTGACTGAGATCAGGATGAAATTCAAAATATGGTTTTCCTAGATGATCATGGGCGATTGTAATATAAGTTAAATTGACTGGATGACGTAAACCGGTACCCATTGCTTTGGAAAGAGCTTCTTTGGCAGCAAAGCGGCTAGCCAAGAACAGAATTGGTTTACCGCTTAGATTATATTCTGACCATTCGCTGTCGGTTAATATGCGTCGCGCAAATCGCTCTCCAAAACGATTCAAAGATTGTGCAATGCGTGACGATTCTACAATATCCGTTCCAATACCATAGATCATTAACGTGCCTCAAGCATTAACCGTTTCATTTCTTGTACCGCTTGTTTAAATCCAACAAAAATAGCTCTGGCAACAATTGCATGACCGATATTCAACTCGGAAATTTCAGGTATTGCAGCGATTGATTGGACATTCTTATAATGTAAACCATGTCCAGCATTGATTCTTAATCCAAGATCAATACCAATGGCAACAGCTTTCTTTACCTCAGTGAATTGTCTTTCTTGTTCTTCAGGTGTGAGTGCATCAGCATAACTTCCGGTATGAATTTCGATAACCGGCGCACCTGCGCGCGCTGCGGCATCTATCTGTTCTGGGTCGGCATTAATGAATAACGAAACGCGTATTCCCGTTTCCCCTAATTTCTGGCATACGCGCTTGACTTGTTCAAAGTGTTTTATGACATCAAGTCCGCCTTCTGTCGTTAATTCCTCACGTCTCTCAGGTACTAGACAGATATCATGTGGCTTTATTCTGAGCGCAATATTAATCATTTCATCGGTTACAGCACTTTCAAGATTCATTCGTGTTTTTAATTGATCACGTAAGATTTCAACATCCCTATCTTGAATATGACGGCGATCTTCGCGCAAATGTAATGTTATCGCGTCAGCTCCGGCAGACTCAGCAATCAATGCAGCTTCAATAGGATCCGGGTATTTTGTACCCCGGGCTTGCCTTAATGTTGCCACATGATCAATATTGACACCTAATTCAATCATAATTTGAGTTTCCCAGATGCCATCAAGAATAAATCGAAATTTGAACTAATAAATTATTCATATCCAAGATTTCTTAATACACTTTCATTATCAGCCCAGCCACTTTTAACTTTTACCCAGATTTCTAGATATACTTTCTCTCCAAAAAACAATTCCATATCTTTACGTGCCTGGCTAGCTATTAGTTTTAGTTTTTCACCCTTTTTGCCAATAATAATCGCTTTCTGATTCGATTTTTCAACAAGAATTGTGGCATAAATTTTGCGCAAATTATCTTCTTGTTTAAACTGATCGACCACTACACTTGTTGAATATGGAATTTCATCACCAATTAAGCGGAACAATTTTTCACGTATAAATTCACCCGCGATAAAACGTTCACTCCGATCAGTTATTTCATCTTTATCATATAAAGGTTGATCAACCGGCAAATAGGTGCGGATTGTATTGAGTAACTCTGGTAATTGAATTTTATGCATAGCGCTAACGGGTATCATAGTCGCAAACTCGAATGCTTTTGCCATATCATTTAAGAATGGAAGCAACTGATTTTTATCAGTTAAAGTATCAATTTTATTGATAACCAGAATAACCGGAACATTTTTAGGCAGAATTTTTAGTACGGTAAGATCACGTTGATCAAAATGCATGGCTTCAATGACAAATAAAATAACATCCACATCCTGCATGCTCTGCGTTACCACTCGGTTCATTGCAGTATTTAGGCGGTTAGTATATTGCGTTTGAAAACCGGGGGTATCAACAAAGATAAATTGTGTTTGTTGATCTGTCAAAATACCATTAATTCGGAAGCGGGTTGTTTGTGCTTTTTTGGATGTGATACTAATCTTTTGTTGGAGCAGCTTATTCAATAACGTTGATTTACCAACATTTGGACGACCGATAATTGCAATATATCCAGTACGGAAATTGGTATCAATGACCATTCTGACAGATCATGGATATTAAGGCATCTTTTAAAAACATAGCGTTATCATTTTGTAGGTATTAGTGGTGTAAACAAGCTTCTTCATAAGCCAATTTTGCCGCTGCTTGTTCTGCGCTACGGCGGCTTGTCCCTTCACCTAAAGTCCGAATATTAAATGTAGGTATTACGCATTCCACTTTAAATTTTTGCTTGTGCGCTTTGCCGGTTGTTGTGACTACAATGTATTCAGGTAATGCTAATTTTTGACTTTGCAGAAATTCCTGCAATAGGGTTTTGGGGTCTTTGCCTTGTGTTTTAAGGTCTATACTTTCCATCATAGGTAAATAGAGTGTCCTAATGACAGTTTCAGCCTGAACGTAATTACTATCCAAATAAATCGCCCCCAATACAGCTTCGAGAGCATCCGCAAGGATAGAAGGACGATGACAACCGCCACTTTTTAATTCACCTTCCCCTAATCTTATCAATTTATCCATCTGCAGGCTAAGCGCTAAATCGGATAATGCTTGTTGATTAACAAAATTGGCGCGAAGTCGAGATAGATGACCTTCAGGCAAATCCGGGAAACATTTATAAATTAATCCGGCAATCGCGCAATTCAATACGGCGTCACCTAAAAATTCAAGACGTTCATTATGTGACGCACTATGGCTTCGATGGGTGAGCGCTTCTCGCAGTAACTCGGGTTGAATAAAAGAATACCCTAGCCGCTTACAGAATGTGTCAAGTAATAATTTGTTATTGTTTTGCAAGTCTCCATTTATCATCGTGTTACATATCAATCCGTTGTGGCTTCAAAATCAATGCTCAGAGATACATTCGAGGCAAGCGGTATTTTTGTTGTGTATTTTGTACTCAAAATAGTACGACCATTTTCCCTCTTGATTTTAATGTCCTGTCCACTGATCGTTTTAATGTTATCAACCTGGGCGCGTTTATTAAATGTTAATCGTATTTGATTCGGATCTGCATTCTGCAGATTGGTGTCTTGTACTATTGCTGTTAAGTGCTTCTTGATTGCAGCATGTTCAATATAAGCTGGTACAAGCTTCATACCAAAAATTGCACCCAGAATCAGTATCAATGACCATATTAATAAGCTAGACAAACTAATGCCTTTTTGTTTTTGTATTGTCATGCGATACATAGCCCCTTCCTAGAAAAGCTAATTATTTGATAGATAATCCAATACGGCTAAAATCTCCAAAATTCCACCAAATCATAAAAGCCTTACCAACGATATTTTCTTCTGGAACAAAACCCCAATAACGACTATCACTGCTACTGTCACGATTATCACCCAATGTGAAGTAATTACTTGCCGGTACCTCACAGGTAAATCCTGTGCGGCGGTACTTACAATTCTCTCTGAATTCGAATTGTCTTACATTTGAATATTGTATTCCGGCAATATCCTGATTAATCAGAATTGAATGGTTTTCTTCATTCAGATATTCAGAGAAGTGATCTGAATAGATATATCCAAACCCTGATTCGACGTACTTATAATCGCCTTCGTATTGCATCTTTATTACTTCACCGTTAATAATTAGTTGCTTATTATGATAAGTAATCGTATCACCGGGTAATCCAATGACCCTTTTAATATAGTCAATTGAAGGATCTTCTGGATAACGAAATACCAACACATCACCACGTTTTGGTTCATTCATTTCTATTATTTTCTTGTTGATGACCGGGAGCCTGATACCATAGGTATATTTGTTTACCAGAATAAAATCACCCACTAATAATGTCGGTATCATCGAGCCAGATGGTATTTTGAATGGCTCAATCACAAAAGATCGCAGGCTGAAAACTATTAAAATAATAGGAAAAAAACTTTTAGGATACTCTATCCACCAAGGCTCATTTTCCTCTGGGGCACGTTTATTCTTCCATAGAAAATAATCCAATAGCCAAATGCTGCCAGTAATGACCAGTAGTACAAATAAAATCAAAGGAAAATTCATATTATTTCCCTAAGTGGTGAGCTAAAACTAATTTGTAGTTCATTACATTTACTCAAGTTTGTTTCACATTCATCTGAATGAGTTTTATTTTTACTGATCATTATTTATTATCAACCTGTAAAATCGCCAAGAATGCCTCTTGCGGAATTTCTACATTACCAACTCGTTTCATTCTCTTTTTGCCTGCTTTTTGTTTCTCCAGCAGCTTTCGTTTACGTGTTATATCACCACCATAACATTTTGCTAGCACATTCTTGCGTAATGCTTTAACACTCTCTCTTGCTATGATATGTGCGCCAATAGCGGCCTGTACGGCAATATCAAACATTTGCCGAGGAATCAATTGGCGCATTTTCTGTACCAACTCGCGGCCTCGATATTGACTGTTACTTCTATGAATAATTAAGGACAAGGCATCTACCTTATCGCCGTTAATCAATATATCCAGTTTCACTAAATCAGATGCACGAAATTCCTTAAATTCATAATCCAATGAAGCATAACCTCGACTGGTTGATTTCAGCCGATCAAAGAAATCCATAACAACTTCGTTTAACGGCATTTCGTAAGTAAGCATTACCTGTTTACCCAGATATTGCATATTTGTTTGATTACCACGCTTGCTCACGCATAAGGTAATAACTGCTCCAACATATTCTTCAGGCACTAAAATTGTTGAAGTGATAATAGGTTCACGAATCTCGGCAATTTTAGAAAGATCTGGGATTTTAGATGGATTTTCAATTTCAATGATTGTGCCATCACGCATAAGTATTTGATAAATCACTGTAGGTGCAGTAGTGATCAAATCCATACCATATTCTCTTTCTAATCGCTCTTGCACAATATCCATGTGCAGCAATCCAAGAAAACCGCAGCGAAATCCGAAGCCCAGTGCCTGAGATACTTCCGGTTCAAAATGCAGTGACGAATCATTCAGCTTTAATTTTTCCAAAGCAGAACGTAAAGCATCGTATTGATTTGATTCGATGGGGTATAAACCAGCAAATACTTGCGGCTTTATCTCCTTGAAACCTTGTAATGGCGTTTCAGCCGGATGGTTAACCAGCGTTACAGTATCCCCTACTTTTGCGGCATCCAGTTCTTTGATACCCGAAATGATGAATCCTACTTCACCTGCACTAAGAGAACCACGATTCACGGATTTAGGCACAAACACACCCACCTGCTCACATAGTTGTACCGCCTTACTAGCCATCAATAAAATTTTATCCCCAGGTTTGATGGTTCCATCCATTACTCGTACTAATATAACGACGCCCACATAATTATCAAACCACGAATCGATAATAAGCGCTTTCAGTGGCGCATCCGGATCCCCTTTAGGTGCAGGAATTTTTGAAATCAACGCTTCCAGAACATCTTCAACACCCTCTCCTGTTTTCGCACTGACCTTTACGGCATCGTGTGCATCTATTCCAATTACTTCTTCGATATTGCTAATAACGCGCTCAGGATCTGCAGCGGGTAAATCAATCTTGTTTAAAACCGGAATAACCTCAACACCTTGCTCAATAGCGGTATAACAATTTGCTACAGTTTGTGCTTCAACGCCTTGGGATGCATCAACAACTAAAAGTGCGCCCTCGCAGGCGGCCAGAGAGCGAGAGACTTCATATGAAAAATCAACATGTCCCGGTGTATCAATCAAATTTAATAAGTAAGTTTCACCATTTCTTGCTTTATATTGTAATGCGGCAGTTTGTGCTTTGATGGTAATACCCCTTTCTCGCTCCAGATCCATGGAATCAAGTACTTGTGCTTCCATTTCACGATCGGATAGACCACCACACAAATGGATAATGCGATCTGCCAATGTTGATTTGCCATGATCAATGTGGGCAATAATAGAGAAATTACGAATATGCTGCATCAGGATATGAATATAGTAAATACTTTTACAAGGCCAGATCAGAAACTAAAATATTGAACTGGCATTAAAGGAGGCAGCATTCTAACGAAGTTTAGAAAGATAATCATCTAAAGCTGTCAAATCCAGAAAATAATGACAGATCTCTTGATTATCCATAGGAGACATTAATACCGGAATTCTTTCTCCATACAATGTGATCAGGTCAGAGCTTGTGTCGATATCAATCACTTGAAAGTCAAAAGACACTTGCTGTTGTAAATTTTTCAGCGCAAGTATCATGTCCTGACAAAGATGACATGTTTCACGGCTATATACAATCAGCCCTTTTGTATGGCTCAAGGTTAATGTATTTTGATTAATTTTTGTCATCATCAGTAATTTTCATAGTGATGAAAGTGGTGAGATCTCCCCTTTTAATCAGTAAAGCGATATTTTTTCCGCTCTTGGTTTGATTAAGTAACTGATTAAACTGATCAACATTCTTGACATCTGTACTATTGAATCCGAGAATGATATCTCCAATGCGTATTCCTGAACGACTGGCGATGCCATTGGGCTGTACATCTTCTACTAATAATCCACCCGTAATATCCAACTGTTTTTTCTGTTCGGCTGTTATTTCATTTAATGCCAATCCAAGACGATTTGAGGTGTCTGGCTTCTTGTTTTGCCTAGATTTGCGGCTGTCTGTTGCTTCATCCGAATGTGTTTCTCCAACCTCGATTTTAACGGTTTTGAAAGAACTATTTCTCCAGACCTGGACAGATACCGTTGAGCCTGGTTTTGTATTACCGACTATACGTGGTAAATCAGAAGATGTCGTGACTTCTTTTTCATCAAACTGCAATATGATATCGCGCGCTTTAATTCCTGCCAGATCAGCAGGGCTGCTCTTTTCAACTGAGACTACCAACGCGCCCTTACTGTCAGACAAACCAAAGGATTCCGCTAGTTCTTTGGTTACTTCCTGAATCATTACGCCAATTCTCCCACGGCTTACTTTGCCACTGACTTTTAATTGGCCAGCAATTTCAGTAGCTACATTGATAGGTATGGCAAATGATAGTCCCATAAATCCGCCGGTCTGACTGTAGATCTGAGAGTTAATGCCTACCACCTCTCCTTTCATATTAAATAACGGCCCACCAGAATTTCCAGGATTAATCGCCACGTCAGTTTGAATAAATGGCACATAATTTTCCTGCGCCAAAGAACGCCCTTTCGCACTTACTATTCCTGCAGTAACACTGTGTTCAAAACCGAAAGGTGAACCGATTGCAATAACCCATTCCCCTACTCTGAGATTCTCTGGATTTCCTTGTGTGACTTTTGGCAATTCAGTCGCATTTATTTTGATTAATGCAATATCTGTTTTTTGATCAGTGCCAATAACTTCTGCCACAAATTCACGTTTGTCATTAAGCTTTACTGTAATCTCATCAGCAGTTTCGACAACATGAGCATTTGTTAAAATATAGCCATCTGAACTAATAATAAAACCTGATCCTAATGATTTGGGTTCAGATTTTCTCGGCGCTGGAAATGGCTGCATGTGTCGCTTAAAAAAATCATAAAAAGGTGAATTCTCAGGAATACCGGGCATTTCAGGGAAAATATGATTATTCAGTGTATTTGAAGTTTGTGTAGCGCTGATATTTACCACAGCTGCTCCATGTTTTTCGACAAGCCCGGTAAAGTCGGGCAATTCGTTGGTTTGTGCAAATGCTGTTGATGAAAATAAGAAAAGTGAGATTAATATAAATTGAGGCATGATTCTTGTCCTTACTATAAGCCAGTATCAATAATTAACGTTTTATTCATGTTATTTAATAGATCAATCTGAGAAAATACTCAATCCCTCTAATTATTCATTGCAGGTAAATTTGTAAAAACAGGGGATTTGATTGATTTAAGGCTACTCTGTGTTATGGTGGCACGTCTCGAATAATACGCTGGCACAAGATATACTTTTATATTCAGTCACTTACCATTGTAAAAAATGTAAGGGCAATAAATTAAATCTTTACTTACCAGAGTTTAATCTTGTTTAGAAACAGAATCGCCTATTAATTTTATAGTTTCCAATGGTACTTCACCAACAGTTGTTATTTTATTATCACCCAGTGTGCGGACGTAAATATTAATTGCACCACGACTTGTAAAAAAACCCGGCACCGGTGCCGGCATGTCCTTAATGATAGGCTCTATAAAAATAGAAACTGTTGCAAGGCCGTCTGATAAGGCAATATGATCTACCAATATGGATTTATCGGTTAAATTACGTTTCATTTCAATTAACTTCTTGAAGCCATATGGCAGATTTTTAACTTGCCACTTTAATTCTCCCTCTTCTAGAATTGATGTAACCAGATCAGTTATTTTCCATTCTTTCGTGATAACCGATTGATCAGGTTTTAGCAGATCGGAATGAATCTCTCCGTCAATTTCCAGCTGCGCAAATGCAAATTGCTCAATGATTTCATCACCATCCATTACTGCAACTTTTAGTAATAGGCCTGTTTCAATATCAATCCAGAATTGATGGGCATAGCGTAGGGTATCTCTCGGTATCAGTGATAAAACCTGACACTCATGACCGGACACCCGTTCACGTTTGGTTTCTTTAACAAAATAATTGTCATCAATGCCATCAAATGGTTGTGACAGAAGATCGGGGAAGAATTTGCGAAACCAGCGCTTCTCAGTATATATCTTCTTACTATCAGGTAGATAGCATTTCAATTCATCATTATTACGAAAAACTATGCGTGAAATTCCATCTAAAACCTCAATTTTTTCATGTTCCCCACTTTGATCAGTTTTATGAAATATGCGCGATGTTTCCATATGTCCATCAGCATAGTAAATAAAAGTTCCGGAGTAATTGTGCTGGCGCGGTGCATCGGCCATTTTTTTTAGCCAATCAAGCGCACTTTGGGATGAACGGGGTAATTCTTGTGCTAGTGCTATTTGAAAACAAAATGTTAACAAAAGGGCCAGTGTGATTGTTTTGCGGCTAATCATCTACCATATCTTTCATGATATTCGGATACGTCATGTACATTAGTAATCTGTCCTCGCATTGTAATCCCTGGAGAGAATTCTCTATGTACAAATAGATAATTATTAATTTCAACCGGCGGGTGTGGATAATTACGTACTGATGCTGGTGATGAAACCATCATAGGCGTTACTGTTAAATGATTATCACGATTTGGATGTTTAGTGGCAACTAACGTCTGTTGGAGTTCATATGTGTTGTTGTGCATTATCAACCATGATGAAACCATCGCTACCACAGAAGCTGCCATTGAAAAAGCAAATATCTTGCGTTTCAGTTTCTTGGCTATATTGGGTGGATTGGGAGAAAGTATAGTAGGCTCGATTTTTAATTTCTGGTTCACACTGGAGGACATATTCATTGATAATCGAGATGATCGCCGCAGTGTATCGCCAATGAGATGATATGTTTTCCATTCCTCCCGCAAATCATCATTTTTTCCGAGCGCCTCAATAATATTTGAAACTTCATGTTCATCAAGCTCACTATCCATTAATGCTGATATTTTACTTTTCACCTTACCACCTCTTGTCTTTACTAGTCCCTAACAAAGGGCGCAGTTCTTCAGATATCGCTTCACGCGCGCGAAATATGCGCGAACGTACAGTCCCTATAGGGCAACTCATAATATTTGCAATTTCTTCATAACTTAGTCCATCAATTTCTCTTAAAGTTATTGCAGTACGTAATTCTTCCGGTAATGAATCAAGTGTCTGATTAACTGTTTGAGCAATTTGTTTGCTCATCAGTTCACTTTCGGGCGTATTCATTTCCTTTAATAAACCACCGTCCTCAAAATTCTCAGCATCCTCATTATCAAATTCTTGTAGTGTCGGTACCTTGCGTCCCTGAGACACCAGAAAATTCTTGGCAGTATTTATACCAATTCGATATAACCATGTATAAAAAGCGCTATCTCCGCGAAATGAAGGCAATGCCCTATACGCTTTAATAAAAGCTTCCTGAGTCACATCTTCAACTTCAGCTGAGTCACGTATAAAATGCGATAATAAGCGAGCCAACTTACGCTGATATTTGATAACCAGCAAATCAAACGCATGCTTATCCCCACCCTGGACTCGTTCTACCAGTTGCTGATCGACTTCCCGATCACTCATACACTACCTAATCCCTGAGCATTTTAAATGAATTTGTAATTTTATTCTTGTTCTACCAAATGTAGCATAATCCATAGCAGAACAAGTATATCTATTCAACTAAATCTCGGGAATCGAACTTCAACATAGAGACAATTAACCCTGTTAATTAGTTCACTATTTAGTTATACCGCATGAAGTATATTGAGTCTGTTATCATTTAACGCTTTAATCAATGAAAATCCAATCCAACTTAATGGCTAATAACTATTTTGATACACTTATTATCGGCAGCGGTTTGGCTGGATTCACGCTCGCGTTGCACTTGGCTCAATATAAAAAAGTTTGTATCGTAACGAAACAAACAGCTAATTCAGGCGCCAGCTCATGGGCACAAGGAGGTATCGCAGCAGCATTATCCAACGATGATTCGCCATTAAAACATGTTCAAGATACTCTAATTGCTGGCGCTGGTCTGTGCGATGAGGAGATTACTCAATATATTGCTGAGAACGCACCACAAGCAATACACTGGCTAATAGATCAAGGCGTTATTTTTACCAGTGATCAGGGCAATGAAACCGGTTATCATCTTGCTCAAGAAGGTGGCCATAGCGTTCGACGAATTATTCATAGTGGTGATGCAACAGGTAAAGCTGTGCAACAAGCCCTCATTGAGAAAATCAGAACTCACCAGAACATCTGCATATTAGAGCATCATATAGCTATTGATCTGATTACCAGCGATAAGCTATCAGGTTATATGGATTCACAACATAAGCGATGCTTTGGTGCTTATGTGCTCGATAAGAAGCACGATAAAGTACATACATTTACAGCACAAAACACTGTGCTGGCAACCGGTGGAGCCAGTAAAGTTTATCTCTACACTACCAATCCAGATACGGCTACCGGTGATGGAATTGCTATGGGCTGGCGAGCGGGCTGCCGAATAGCCAATATGGAATTTATCCAATTCCACCCAACCTGCCTTTATCATCCTCATGCAAAATCATTTTTAATCAGTGAAGCAGTTCGTGGTGAAGGTGGTTTATTGAAACTACCCAATGGAGATCGCTTTATGCCCTGGCACGATCAACGTGCTGAACTTGCGCCCCGCGATATTGTTGCCCGTGCCATTGATTTTGAAATGAAAAAAAGAGGATTGGATTGTGTTTATTTAGATATATCCCATAAACCAGCTGATTTCTTAAAAAAACATTTTCCAACTATTTATACTCGATGTTTAGAATTGGGAATCGATATTACTAAAGAGCCGATTCCTGTTGTCCCTGCAGCACACTATACTTGTGGGGGCATAGTCACAGATAAACATGGCAGAACTGACTTAAATAATCTATATGCCATAGGAGAGACAGCTCACACTGGACTGCATGGCGCCAATCGATTGGCAAGTAATTCTCTGCTTGAATGTTTAGTACTCGCCCAAGCTGCAGGAAATGATATCGCCAATCAGCCCATTCAATCATTACCAGAATTGCCTGAGTGGGATGAGAGTCGCGTTACGGATGCCGATGAAGAAATTGTTATTTCACATAATTGGGATGAATTACGGCGTTTCATGTGGAGTTATGTCGGTATTGTTCGCACAACGAAGCGATTACAACGCGCTCAACGTAGAATCGAGCTATTACGCGAAGAAATCAACGAATACTATATAAACTTTCGAGTGACCAGTGATTTATTAGAATTACGTAATCTTGTTGATAGCGCTGATTTAATTGTACGTAGCGCAATGCTGCGACATGAAAGCCGGGGCTTACACTATAGCAAAGATTATCCAGATACATTATCGGTCGCTCAAAATACTATTCTAAAAAGAGAAGCTAATTGAAGTGATCTATAATGTGATTAGTATAATTCATTGGGAGGAAATATGAATCTTGATCGTGTTGGTTCGGGAGTAGATATCCCAAATGACTTCAACGTCATTATTGAAATCCCAATGAATGCTGACCCCATTAAATACGAAGTTGATAAAGAAACAGGCGCAATGTTTGTTGATCGATTCATGTCAACTTGTATGCATTATCCATGTAACTATGGTTATATCCCGCACACCTTGTCCAATGATGGTGATCCTGTTGATGTCTTGGTAATCTCGCCGGTACCACTAATAACAGGAGTTGTGGTTCGTTGCCGGCCACTTGGCATGCTAAAGATGTCAGATGAAGCGGGAGAAGATGCCAAATTATTGGCCGTGCCTATTAACAAATTATGTAATCTTTATCAGGATATTCAATCTTGTGAAGATCTGCCTCAACTTGTTCGGTCTCAAATTGCTCATTTTTTTGCACACTATAAAGATTTGGAGGAAGGAAAATGGGTGAAAATACAAGGATGGGATGGAACTGAAACAGCAAAGTTAGAAATTATTGCAGGCATACAGCGTTATAATTCAACAATCAACAAACCAATGTTTTAGTCTGAGTGAACA
>CAKKRO010000181.1:0-5798 GCA_919902625.1 Nitrosomonadaceae bacterium | reverse complement strand
CATACAGCGTTATAATTCAACAATCAACAAACCAATGTTTTAGTCTGAGTGAACACCTCATTCAAAGATATTTTACTGCTATCCCACTTTAAACTTTAATTGCCTCAAACCAAATAATTCTTGTTTATTTATGAATATAACGACATCGATTGACAGTTTTGATAAATTAAACTGTTTTGAAGGAGTCGTTGATGAATGTACAAGCACAAAGAGATATTTCCCGCAAAAATAAAGAACCCCGCTGCTTGCGAAGGGGTTCTTTATTGGCAAAGTAGAACGTTCGCATGGTACAGATCAGCGCGAGTTTTACCAGCTTCTAACCTATAAAGATAATGTTGATTTGCATGCCAAATTAGCCGAATGGGAAGCTTTCTACAATTGCCGCAGACTTCAAATCGGGCAGCCTCGCCGGTGTCAGAAAATTTGGCCACCATGTACCTGCAGAACACAATTTTATGAAGGTTTATTCTTCGTAACGTGCTATAGTGCTGCGGTGACAATAACACGCTAGAAATATTTTTATAAATTTTAAGGAAATAGCTACAAATGAAACTTTCAGCATTTTTCGCAGTATTATTAGTATTAACATTAGTAGCTTGTGGCAAACCGACTGCACCTGAAAGTGCAATGTCTGAAGGCTACGGCACGACGCATGAAGGCAAGCCAGCTGAAGGCCGCAATGAGGTTCAAGAATAATAGTTGAATTTTAAAAGACTATCTTTATCGTTTAATGTCGTGACTGACTGAGATGATACCCTGTAGGATCTGTATTGTTCCTACAGGAGCTTTAAGATAATAAGCGAATCCAAAAATCACTTATAATTCTAGTAACTAACCTTAGCTGTTTCGCGTCCCCTCTTCTCATTTACCGTTGCAAGAAATATTAATCCAAAGATAAAAAATACCAGTGTACTAAGTAATGCTATACGGTGATCTCCTTCATACAAATAGATCATCCCTCCGTAAGTAAGCGGGCCGATGATGGCTGATAGTTTTGTTGCCAATCCCCACAGACCAAAAAATTCTCCCTGACGTCCGGATGGAGTGAATTGTCCAACTAATGCCCGTCCCGCTGATTGAGCACCACCAAGAGCAATTCCAATTAAATTGGCGGCAACCCAGAATAAAGTTTCATCGACAGCATAATATGCACAAATAATTGCTGCGCACCAGATGATTAAGGTAATGGCGATGCAGCGGCTGGATCCCATTCGATCCTGTAAATGACCAAATAAGAAAGCTCCAATAGCGGCGGTTATATTAACAACCATAATCAATATGATCGTATCCTGGGTACTGAATCCCATTACTTCTTGCGCATATACTGCCGCAAGTACAATAACAATGTGAATGCCTGAATAATAGGTGGTCAATGAGATTAAGAAACGAAATAAATCAGTGTACATACTGGCATGGCGCAAAGTGACCTTTAAGCGTTCAAATCCTGTTCGTATTAAATGAGTATTTTTAATTGCTCCCGATACCCCGCTTCGTTCACGTAGCCAAAGTAGTGTAGGTAATGCTGCGATACCAAATAATGCAGCCACAATCAGGGCCGAAACTGGCACATAATGGGTCGCATCCAGCCCCTGATTTTCTGCATAAGTCACATAAGCCAAACATAGAATCAGAGAGAGTAATCCACCAAAGTACCCTAATGCCCAACCATATCCTGAGAGTCGCCCCATCATTTCAGGTTGACTGATTTCTGGCAAAAAAGCTGAAATCAGATTTTCACCACTGGCGAACATAAAGGTAGCCAATATGACTAATATTATTGCCAAAGTGATATCGCCCGGGCCAACGAAACTCAACAGGGCTGTAAATAATACGCAACCAAGTGTGGTAACAACCAGGAAGCGTTTCTTTGTTCCTGAATAATCAACTATGGCGCCTAATACTGGCGCGCTTATCAAGACCAAAATATTGGCGGTTGCGATTGTTAGTGTCCAGAGCAGTGTTGCATGGCCATTTCCGCTCTCAGCCGCGACCACACCTACAAAGTATGCATTAAAGATGGCTGTAAGTATAACGGTGGTGTAACCTGAATTTGCAAAATCATACATACACCATGCAAAACGCTCACGCCGGGTTGCTGAATCAGGGTTATTGTTAATTGATGACATAGCAATGTTATACCGTGCATATGAGGTTTTGTCACGGCTCATCAGTATTAATGCTGACCAAAACCTTAAAAGCATTTTATGCGTAGGAGAGGTCTGCCGGACTTAGAGGTGATCGACTCCTAAAGCAAGAAATGGAATGACTCAGTAGCTTAGGCAACCAAATGATATTGAACTTTATATTCCTGCTGTTGACACCATTCTTGCCAAACCATACGAGCTTCATCTGTATTCTTGAATGTCCAGAGTACGACACCATCTTCAGTCATTAAGGTCGCCCTTTTATTAGGCCACTCTTTGATATAAAAATACATTACGACCTCCTTTTTGAGATGACAGTTTAAAACAATAAACACTCTAAAAATTCAAGGTAATAAATCCATTACAAAATTTTATCAATCAATAAAGTGAGGAAATTAAATGCTTAACCTTAATTACTCTACTTCCCTATCATTTTCTCTGGAATAACCCAGGAATCGAACTGTTCTGCCGTAACATAACCCGTTGCAATTGCCGCAGCTTTTAAAGTGATGCCTTCATGATGAGCTTTTTTAGCTATTTCAGCAGATTTGTCATAGCCAATGTGTGGATTGAGCGCAGTAACCAACATCAGTGAGTTATGCAGCAACATATTGATACGTTCAACATTGGCATTTATTCCAACGGCACAATTGCTATTGAAACTGAGAACTCCATCGGACAGCAATCGCACACTTTGTAGAAAGTTATAAATAATCATAGGCTTCATGACATTCAATTCAAAATTACCCATTGCCCCGCCCATATTGATGGCTACATCATTTCCCATAACCTGACAACACACCATGGTCAGGGCCTCAGATTGTGTTGGATTAACTTTTCCCGGCATAATGGAACTGCCCGGCTCATTTTCAGGAATTCTCAATTCACCGATGCCACAACGAGGTCCTGATGCGAGCCAGCGAATGTCATTCGCAATTTTCATCAGTGATGCTGCTAATGTTTTTAATGCGCCATGGGCATGCACAAGCGCATCATTACTGGCCAGTGCTTCAAATTTATTCGGTGCACTGATAAAGGAAAGCGCAGTTAACCGTGATATTTCAGTTGCCACTCGCTCTGCGAATTCGGGGTGTGCATTGAGCCCAGTGCCCACAGCCGTACCCCCTAGGGCCAACTCATATAAATGAGCCATGGATGCTTGCACATGTTTCAATCCATGATCCAATTGCGCAACATAACCTGAAAATTCCTGCCCCAATGTCAATGGCGTAGCATCCTGCAAATGTGTGCGGCCAATTTTAACGATGCTGGAAAAGGCTTCAGCCTTTTTGGCAAGGGTTTCGCGCAATAACTGTATGGCCGGACTTAAACAATGGTGCAGTTCGTGAATTGCGGCCACATGCATGGCGGTTGGAAATACATCGTTCGAAGACTGACCTTTATTGACATCATCATTAGGGTGGATTTTCCGATCGGTTCCACGCCCTCCTCCTAAAATCTCTGAGGCTCGATTAGCCAGCACTTCATTCATATTCATGTTGGTTTGCGTACCGGAACCCGTTTGCCAGATAACCAACGGGAATTGATCATTGTGTTCGCCGGCGATCACTTCATCGGCGGCACGGATTATTGCGGCCGTGCTGGCCGCATCCAGCAATCCGAGATCATGATTGACCGTGGCGGCCGCGCGCTTGACCTTGGCCAATGCCTGAATCAAGGCAACCGGCATGTGCTCATTGGAAATCCTGAAATTCTGCAACGAACGCTGCGTCTGCGCGCCCCACAATGCGGCGGCGGGTACCTGCACCGGCCCCATGGTGTCGCGTTCTTCACGGGTTTGCATGGGTATTTACCTCATCAAATTGGATGGATTTGAGTGCTGGTTTGCTAAGATTCCGGTTTGATATTTCATCATTCACTGCATATATATAACGTTCAAGTTCAGACGCTTTGCTTGGCTTCATGCGTAAGATCTCCTGCTACGAAAAGTTTGACCTAACATGACACCTCTCGAACCTGCCCTTCGTGCCAGACAAAGAAGTTCTCGATGGAAGAATAGACGTGACGTTCAGAATTCCACGCAACACGTTTGTTCATTGTTGCGACGTGACCTGGCTTACACCGCACCACTGGTTTCAATGGGGATTCAAAGACACCATAAAACCCGACATGCTTACCAAGTGGAAAAAATACTTCCGTTTCTTTGAGTCCGAATCCAATCGGACCCGATTGACCACCTTTCCATGCGAGTGTAACTGGATGGTCGGAGCAAATGAATTTCGGTCCGTCTGAAGGTGCAACCAGAACTGACCAGGTACGTCGACCAAGAAGTGGCAGCAGTTGGTCAAACGCATGAAACTCAACTCTCAAGTTTCCTTGCGGGTGAAATTCAATTCCGTAGTTGCCATTCTCAACGAACCTCCGAACATCTTCAAACGAAACGCTGTCACTGATGTCTTCCTCTGCGGCACGGGCCTTCTCGACGCGGCGATCCCATATCTTCTTGTCCGATACCAGGAGATCGGCAATCTGTTTTAGCACCTGTTCACGCGACCGATTAAATGATCCACGAAGCTTCGGGTTTCTTACGGCGATAAGCCCCAAGAGATTCAGAATAAGATTCCAGTCGCTATCCGTTGGAAATGCCTCACTATCGATGACCCTGCGAATGGCATCAACCGCTTCGCCTTCAAAGGGTGCAAGGGCGTTCTCAATTGCATCAGGCGCGTGACCTTCGACATCGACGCGATTGAAATCTCTCTCCGCACCAACGTTAAGCGGAGAAGTGCAAAATGAATGACATGTCTGAATATCCAGCACGAAGAATTGACCGCCTCTGAGACCTGTGTCAGTAAAGGCGGCGAGATACGACTGTGGCAAATAGTGATGCCGCCTAGAGATGGGTTTCACTGCCATGTGAGGCCTATGTAATATTTACGACAAAAAATGTCGCATAACCTGATTGCATCGGCTGCTGCAACCCTCAATCCCAGCTCAACGCACCGCCGGTTTGGTATTCGGTCACGCGCGTTTCGAAGAAATTCTTCTCTTTCTTCAAATCAATCATTTCCGACATCCACGAGAACGGATTGCTCGCATTCGGGTAAAGGACATCGAGGCCGATTTGCTGGCAGCGGCGGTTGGCGATATAGCGCAAATATTCCTTGAACATCGGCGCGTTCATGCCGAGCACGCCGCGCGGCATGGTGTCTTCGGCATAACGATACTCCAGGGCGACGGCTTTCTGCATCAATTCAGTGATTTCATCGCGGAAGGCTTTGGTCCATAAATGCGGGTTTTCCATTTTGATCTGGTTGATCACGTCGATGCCGAAATTGCAGTGCATCGACTCATCCCGCAGAATATACTGGTATTGCTCGGCCGCGCCGGTCATCTTGTTTTGCCGGCCCAATGCCAGAATCTGCGTGAAACCGACATAAAAGAACAGCCCTTCCATGATGCAGGCGAACACGATCAGGCTTTTGAGCAACTGCTGATCCGTCTCCAATGTACCCGTTTTGAAGCCTGGATCTGTCAAGGTATCGATAAATGGAATCAGAAACTCATCCTTGTCGCGGATCGACGACACTTCATGATACGCATTGAATATTTCACCTTCATCCAGCCCCAGTGATTCAACAATATATTGATACGCATGGGTATGAATCGCTTCCTCAAACGCCTGGCGCAGCA
>CAKKRO010000180.1 GCA_919902625.1 Nitrosomonadaceae bacterium | reverse complement strand
CGGGATCAATTTGAGGATGAACGAGCATAGTTTCGGCCTTATTTACGGTAAAATACGGGTCATTATACCAAGTGCGTTTGTGATAATCGTGCGCCTTGTCATAAATTGTATTTTTATATTCTTCAGGAGCCAGCATGTCAGACAATAAACGTAGCCAAGCCATTACCCAGGGTGCTCAACACGCGCCCAGCCGTGCGATGTTGCGCGCAGTCGGTTTTAACGATGGAGATTTTAACAAGCCGATTGTGGGTGTGGCCAATGGTTATTCCACCATCACACCCTGTAACAAAGGACTGAACGAGTTGTCATTAAAAGCGGAATCGGCATTGAAACAGGCGGGCGCCATGCCGCAGATGTTCGGCACCATCACGGTGTCGGATGGTATTTCAATGGGCACGGAGGGCATGAAGTATTCGCTGGTTTCGCGCGAAGTCATTGCCGATTCGATTGAAACCTGCGTGCAGGCGGAAAGCATGGATGGTGTGATTGCCATTGGCGGCTGTGACAAGAATATGCCGGGTGCCATGATCGCCATGGCACGCATGAATGTACCGGCGATATTTGTCTATGGCGGCACGATCAAGCCGGGTCATTATAAAGGCCAGGATCTGACCATTGTCAGTGCGTTTGAAGCGGTGGGGCAGCACAGCGCGCATAAAATAGATGATGAGGAATTGCTGCAGATTGAGCGCCACTCTTGCCCAGGGGCAGGTTCTTGCGGCGGCATGTTCACAGCCAATACCATGTCATCCGCTTTTGAAGCGATGGGCATGAGTTTGCCGTATTCTTCCACCATGTCTGCGGAAGATGATGAAAAACTGGTCAGTGCCGGGCAATCCGCCGAGGCGCTGGTGAATGCCATCAGGCAACAGATTCTGCCGCGCGACATCATTACCCGTAAGTCGGTGGAAAATGCCATTGCAGTGGTCATGGCGGTGGGAGGATCGACCAATGCGATACTGCATTTTCTGGCGATTGCCCATGCGGCTGAAGTCGAGTGGAGCATTGATGATTTTGAGCGGATGCGCGGCAAGGTGCCGGTGCTCTGTGACTTGAAGCCTTCCGGGCGCTATGTCACGGCGGATCTGCACCGGGCGGGCGGTATTCCGCAGGTGATGAAAATGCTGCTGGCGCACGGCCTGCTGCATGGGGATTGCATCACCATCAGCGGACAAACCATTGCAGAAGTATTGAGAGATATTCCCAAGGCACCGCGCGCCGATCAGAATGTGATCCGCTCATGGGACAACCCCATGTACGCACAGGGGCATCTGGCCATTCTGAAAGGCAATTTGTCCACGGAAGGCTGCGTGGCGAAAATTTCCGGTATCAAGAATCCCAAGATTACCGGGCCTGCACGCGTATTTGAATCGGAAGAAACCTGCATGGCGGCGATACTTGCGCGCAAGATTCAGTCCGGCGATGTGGTGGTGATCCGCTATGAAGGCCCCAAAGGCGGGCCTGGAATGCGTGAGATGCTTTCGCCGACTTCCGCTTTGATTGGCGAGGGACTGGGAGATTCGGTAGGACTGATTACCGATGGCCGTTTCTCGGGTGGCACTTATGGCATGGTGGTGGGGCACGTAGCGCCGGAAGCCTTTGTGGGTGGAACCATCGCGCTGGTTGAGGAAGGCGACTCGATTACCATTGACGCTGAGCAGCGTTTGTTGCAATTGAATGTATCGGATGCTGTTCTGGCGCAGCGGCGCGCGGCTTGGCAACCACCCCAACCGCGTTATTCTCGGGGTGTATTGGCCAAGTATGCCAAGCAAGTGTCCAGTGCCAGTATCGGGGCCATCACGGACTAGCCATGCGCATCACTATATGATTCCGGTCATGACCAACCATCTGGGTAACGAAACCAGTCCCTACTTGTTGCAACATGCGGACAATCCCGTGGACTGGTATCCGTGGGGGGAAGAAGCACTCAATTTGTCACGCGCACAGAATAAGCCGATTTTGCTTTCAATCGGTTATTCTGCCTGCCATTGGTGCCATGTTATGGCGCATGAATCGTTTGAGAATGCGGAAGTTGCTGCCGTGATGAATCGGCATTTTATCAATATCAAGGTGGACCGCGAAGAACGCCCTGATATTGATCAGATCTACCAGACAGCCCATCACATGCTGAATCACCGCAATGGCGGGTGGCCGCTTACCCTGTTTCTGACGCCCGAACAGAAGCCTTTTTTCGGAGGAACGTATTTTCCGCTGGAGTCGAGATATGGTTTGCCGGGTTTTCTGGAACTGTTGCCGCGTATCGCTGAGGCTTATTACACGCGCGGTGAAGCGATTGAGAAGCAGGGCAAGGTATTGCTGGAATTGATGAATAAAACACTCCCGGGTAAAAATTCATCCACGCCTGAATTCTCAGAGTCGTTGTTAGAACAAGCCATAGACCACCTCGAAGCAATGTTTGATCCAGTTCATGGCGGTTTTGGGCAAGCGCCCAAATTTCTGCATCCCGCCGAGCTTATTTTTTGTTTGCAGCATTATTTTAAAACGCGTGATTCCAAAGCGTTGTCTCTGGCTGCTTTTACCCTGGAGAAAATGGCCAAGGGCGGCATCTATGATCAACTGGGCGGAGGATTCTGCCGCTATAGCACCGACGCTTATTGGCGCATTCCGCATTTCGAGAAAATGCTGTATGACAATGGGCCGTTACTTCAGCTTTATGCCACTGCCTGGTTGGCGACAGGCAATCCATTATTCAAGCAGGTTACCGAGGAAATCGCCCAGTGGGTGATGCGGGAAATGCAATCGCATGGAAGCGAAGAGGGCGGCTATTATTCAACCCTGGATGCCGATTCTGAACATGAAGAGGGCAAGTTCTATGTCTGGGATCGTGATCAGGTTGCGCAGATCCTGCCTGCTGAAGAATTTGAAATAACGGCCCCTTATTATGGATTGCTGCAAGCGCCGAATTTTGAACACAAGCTGTGGAATCTGGAAATCACAGAACCGCTGGAAGCAATTGCAAAGCGCATTGGCATTGACTTGGATCTGGCGCAACAAAGATTAGCCTCAGCGCGTAACAAGTTGCAGGCAAGCCGTGCCTTGCGCATTCGTCCCGGGCGCGATGAAAAAATCCTGGTCAGCTGGAATGGTCTGATGATCAAGGGAATGGCCATTTCCGGGCGAATATTGGGACAACAGGATTGGGTCAAATCAGCCCAACGTGCCGTTGATTTTATTCGCACCACGTTGTGGAAAAATAACCGCCTGTTAGCTACTTATAAAGATGGCAAAGCACATTTGAATGCTTATCTGGATGATTATGTATTTTTGCTGGATGGCTTGCTGGAGCTGATGCAGACCGAGTTCCGAATGATTGATCTGGAATTTGCCACCACATTGGCAGAGATCTTATTGGATCAATTTGAAGACCGGGAAATGGGTGGCTTCTTCTTCACGAGCCATGATCACGAACCATTGATTCATCGTCCCAAGCCGATTTATGACAATGCTACGGCATCAGGCAATGGCGTTGCTGCAGTTGTCTTGCAGCGTCTGGGTTATATTTTGGGTGAACAGCGATATATTCAATCGGCTGAGAAAACAATACGGTTATTTTACCCGGCGATGGCTGAACAGTTGAATGGTTATTGCAGCTTATTGACGGCACTGGATGAGATGCTGTTTCCGCCGCACATCATTATTTTACGCGGCTCATCCTCTGCGCTGGTGCAATGGCAAAGTATTTTGCAGAACCGTTATCCCCATAAGATCATTTTGGCGCTTCCGCTGGAACTAATTAATTTGCCATTAAGTCTTAGTAAAGCGGTATCATCAGGCGCAGCAGCGGGTTCGGTAAGTGCCTGGGTATGCACAGCAACAGGCTGTATGCCGGAAATAACAAACTTACAGGATTTGCTGCATGTCTGTGAAGTTCGGGGTAGAATAACAACCCTTTTATAATTTTAATAAGGAAGAGAGAATATGAAGAAAGTTTTGATCGGAGCAGTTGCTGCATCTGCTCTATTATTAGCGGGTGTTGCACAAGCAGATGCAGATCTGGCAAAAAACAGCGGTTGCTTGAATTGCCATAATGTGGATACCAAGCTGGTTGGCCCAAGCTTGAAAGACATCGCTGCTAAGTATGCTGGCCAAGATGGTGCTTCCGCAATGTTGGCAGATAAAATCCTGAAAGGCAGTAACGGTGTTTGGGGTCCAATACCAATGCCACCTAATGCTAACGTTAGCCCAGAAAATGCTAAAGTGTTAGCCGATTTTATTCTGACATTGAAGTAAGCATTCTGATTTTAAGAAAGCCGACGCGTTTTAGCGTCGGCTTTTTATTTGCATCAACAAAAACCTTTGCAAGAAATACCTTGTGCGTCAACCGAAGGAGAAAGATGAAAACTCGTATCAAATGGAAAGGGAATGTCAGTTTTCTGGCCGAATCAGGCAGCGGTCACTCTGTATTAATGGATGGCGCACCGGAAGCCGGCGGGCAGAATCTCGGACCCCGCCCAATGGAGATGCTGTTGATGGGATTGGGCGGCTGCACCACATTTGATGTGGTG
>CAKKRO010000179.1 GCA_919902625.1 Nitrosomonadaceae bacterium | reverse complement strand
CACATTGGCCAGCTCATCACCCTGCTTGAATACCAGATAACTGTATTTGCGGTAATGCGGCAGCTTGCTGGCTAATTCTGCAATGGCTTCCGGGTTATCGGAAGCGACCCACAACAGCGTTTTATCCGGGTTGGATGGCTGTCTGGCCGTCAGCACAATGGCGTGCTCAGCTTGCTGATAGTTTTGCTGATCCAGTTGCAATGCGCCGTAACGATACGTTACAGTGTGTTCCGGTAAAGCCGTGATGAGCGCGTTGCTGAATTTGTTCTGCCAGCCCATGATCCAGACCGTCCGGTCAGCGGGTAGTGCGGTTAATTGATCATCGCTGACGACTTCCAGCCGAGCCGATTGGGTTTTGTGCCAGTTTGCCGCCAGTGCGCGGTATGCTTGCAATATTTGCTTGTCAGCCTGTGCGGGCAGCACCAGCAACGGTTTCTCGGCACCGAAGCCTTGCGACAGCGCGGAGGGAATCTCGCGGCTATCCAGCCGCCGGAACAGGTCGAATTGCGGGTCGATGTCGATGCGCACGGGGCGGGCATGAAAATCCATTTCAATCACTTGCGATTTCCGGTTGATGCTGATGTGCGATTGCTCAGCCCATTCCTGTCCTGCCAAAGTGACAGAAACAGGCACGGTCAAATGGTACGGCTCGCCCGGCTGCGTTTGTTCGATGCGGGCCTTGAGTTTAAAGCCTTGCGCCGCAGGCTCGGCTTCCGCATGGCTCAGCACCAGATTGGGAGCGCCGCTGCGGTGCACCCATTGCTCAAAGTGCCGGGAGAAATCCTTTCCGGTCACGGTGCTGAACGTGGTTTGCAAATCGGCGAAAGTGGCTTGCCTGAATTTAAACTGCTTGTAAAACTGCCGTAAAGCACGCACAAAATCCTCGTCGCCCAATTCCTGGCGCAGCATATGGAAAAACATCATGGTTTTGCCATAACCGACGGCTTCCGAGCTGGAGCTATGCCGCGATACAAAACGGGCGATCGGAAAATCCTTCTCTTTATGGACAAAATCCGCGTATTTTTGCAGCACGTCGCGGCGGTA
>CAKKRO010000178.1 GCA_919902625.1 Nitrosomonadaceae bacterium | reverse complement strand
GGGCTGCCAGTGTGCTGGGGACGCTGCATGCGATTGCCGAGATGAAGCTGCCTATCAATGTCGTAGGCATCATTCCTGCGACTGAGAATATGCCCAGCGGCAGGGCGACAAAACCGGGAGATGTGGTAACCAGCATGTCGGGTCAAACGATCGAGATTCTGAATACCGATGCAGAAGGGCGCCTGATTCTGTGTGATGCATTAACTTACGCAGAACGCTATCACCCAAAAGTAGTGATTGATATTGCCACATTGACGGGTGCTTGTGTGATCGCGCTTGGGAATTTTACTACCGGACTCATCAGTAACGATGACCCATTGGCGCAAGAGTTATTGTCTGCCGGCGAACAAACCGGTGATCGTGCCTGGCAATTACCCTTGTGGGATGAGTATCAGGATCTACTGAAAAGTAACTTTGCGGATATCGCCAATATCGGTGGGCGGGCTGCAGGAACCATCACGGCAGCTTGCTTTCTCTCACGTTTTACCCAGAAATACCGCTGGGCACATCTGGATATCGCGGGTACCGCATGGAAGTCGGGTAAGGAAAAAGGTTCAACCGGCCGGCCTGTACCGCTGTTAACGCAATTCTTGATTACACAGGCCAAGGCGGCAAGCAAGGAAACAGACGCATAATCTCATACTGGCTGATTAATTCATAAACCTGCGATGGAAATCAGTTCATGCCGCTGGTTCAGGATTAATCAGCAATGCCACAGCCATGCAAATTAACGGTCGTGAGTGAACACATTAATTATTTGATGACTCAAATTTATTTCTATTCGGGATCAAACGATAAGTTAAAAACGGCTTGTCGGCTTTGCGCCAAAGCGGTACAGCAAGGGATGAGAGTCATGATTTATACACCTGATGCGACGTTAATTGAACAGTTGGATGAGTTACTTTGGACTTTTTCTCCCACCAGTTTTATTCCCCATTGCCGTATTCATGAGGACGATCAGTTGGTCCATGCAACGCCGGTTATTTTGAGCGAGCAAATACAGCCTGAGGCACATTTTGATGTGCTGCTGAATTTACATTATCAATGTCCGCCTTTATCCGGCCAGTTCAAGAGACTCATCGAGATTGCAGGGGTTTCTCACGAAGACAAGCTGGCTGCCCGTGAACGCTATCGCTTCTATAAGGATGCAGGCTATGCGATACAGCATTACAATCTGGATGACTGAATGGGATCAGCGTAACTACTGATTTTCTTTATGATGGATGAGTATAAATCTTCAAAAGATCCCGATGATGCCGAGATACTGGAAAAATTCCGTAGCTTATTGAATAAATACCAGAATCAGGGCATGACTATCAGCGCTGCAGATCATATCGTGGCGGCTAATCTAACGGCTGCTGATGCGGTAGCACAGGAAATAGAATCGGATAAAATTCCCGTCTTAACTGAAGTTGTGATACTCCGCCCGTCAGTGATACAGCCGCAGCCAATGCGTTCAACACCCATGCAGCAAATACTGGATGCCGCATTGGAGGATGCGAATATAGCGATGGGTGCCAACGATAGAAAAGCTTTAGCGAATGCGCTGGAGACTCGTTTGGTTGACCAGCTTAAATAGCTGCATTATGGATTCTATAGCCTTTTTTGTATCAGGCAGATATATGGCTAATTGATAAAGGCGATAGCGTAGTAGTATTTACTTCTTGCAATACGCACCGATGGCCATCCGCTATAATGGCGGTCCGTTTGCACTATTCAATACAACTTAAATTCCATGGAACTCGAAAAAAGCTTTGACCCTAAAGGCATTGAAGATCGCTGGTATTCAATCTGGGAGTCGGCAGGTTATTTCAAACCCGCAGCTTCCGCAGACAAACCGGCTTACTGCATTATGTTGCCGCCTCCCAATGTTACCGGTACGTTGCATATGGGACATGCCTTCCAACATACCTTGATGGATGCATTGACCCGTTATCACCGCATGTTGGGGGATAACACACTATGGCAACCGGGTACGGATCATGCCGGCATTGCCACGCAGATTGTGGTTGAACGCCAGCTGGATCAGCAGAATCTTGATCGCCGTGACATGGGGCGCGAAGCATTCCTGGAACGGGTGTGGCAATGGAAGGAAGAATCCGGTTCGACGATCACCCGGCAAATGCGGCGCCTGGGCGCTTCCTGTGACTGGACGCGTGAACGTTTTACCATGGATGCCGCATTATCGCGTGCCGTGACTGAGGTTTTTGTGCGTCTTTATCGCGAGGGACTCATCTATCGCGGCAAGCGGCTGGTGAATTGGGATCCGGTTTTGCAAACAGCGGTTTCCGATCTGGAAGTGGTGTCCACTGAAGAAAATGGCTTTTTGTGGCATATCCGTTATCCGCTGGAACAAGCCGATGGCACCCAAACAGATCAAGCAGAAGCACTGATTGTCGCCACCACCCGTCCTGAAACCATGCTGGGGGATGCGGCCGTTGCGGTGCATCCCGAAGATCCGCGCTACCAACACCTGATCGGACGTCATGTACGGCTGCCGCTGTGCGAGCGGACGATCCCCATTATTGCGGATACTTATGTCGATCTGGAATTTGGCACCGGTTGTGTAAAAATCACACCGGCGCATGACTTTAATGATTACCAGGTAGGTCAGCGTCATCATCTGGTTCCCATCAATATTTTCACCCTGGATGGAAAAATCAATGATCTGGCGCCGGCTGAGTATCAAGGTCTGGATCGCTTTGATGCCAGAAAAAGAATTGTCGCTGACCTGGAAGCGCAGGGTTTTCTGGTTGAGACCAAGCCGCATAAGCTGATGGCGCCGCGCGGGGATCGTACCCATACGATTATTGAACCCATGCTGACGGATCAATGGTATGTGGCAATGGAAGGCATGGCCAGGCGCGGATTGGAGGTGGTCGCCCATGGCGAGGTTAAATTTACGCCCGATAACTGGAGCCATGTTTACAATCAATGGCTGGAAAATATTCAGGATTGGTGTATTTCGCGCCAATTATGGTGGGGGCATCGCATTCCGGCCTGGTATGACGAAGATGGCAACATTACTGTTGCCTATAGCCTGGAAGAAGCGCAGAAACTGGCGGGTAAAATTGATCTCAGGCAGGATGACGATGTACTGGATACCTGGTTTTCGTCGGCACTGTGGCCATTCTCAACATTAGGCTGGCCGGATGAAACACCGGAACTGAAAACATTCCTGCCGACGTCGGTGCTGATCACCGGTTTTGACATTATTTTCTTCTGGGTAGCGCGAATGGTCATGATGTCGCTGCATTTCACGGGTAAAGTGCCCTTTAAGGAAGTGTATATTACCGGCCTGATCCGCGATGCTGAAGGTCAGAAGATGAGCAAATCCAAAGGCAATGTACTGGACCCGCTGGATTTGATCGACGGCATTGCATTGCCTGATTTGATTGCAAAGCGCACCACAGGTCTGATGAACCCAAAGCAAGCTGAATCGATCGAAAAAAATACCCGTAAACATTTCCCCGAAGGCATTCCGGCTTTCGGAACCGATGCCTTGCGCTTTACTTTCGCCAGCTTGGCATCACATGGCCGGGATATCAAATTCGACATGCA
>CAKKRO010000177.1:10564-21402 GCA_919902625.1 Nitrosomonadaceae bacterium | reverse complement strand
CATACTGTTCCGAACATTGTTTCCTCAAAACCAGAGATGTTTGCGCCAGACAGGAAGATATGTTCAACCTCCTGGCAGAAACGTTGGTGAGCGCGCTGGATCTGCGGGAACACGAAACGGGCTTGCACTCCAAACGCGTCGCTTGCCATACACTGGTGCTCGCGCGCCGCTTTACCTCCGACCCGAAAGCTTTGCAGCAAATTTACTGGGGCGCTCTACTGCATGACATCGGCAAGATCGGTATTCCCGACACCATTTTATTGAATCCTGGCCCTTTAACAGAATCTGAGTGGGCTGTGTTGCGGACACATCCCGAAAAGGGCTACAGCCTCATTTCGCAAATAACCGGTATGACGGAAGCTGCAAATATCATTCTGTGTCACGAGGAACGCTATGATGGCTCAGGTTATCCAAAAGGGTTGCGCGGCAATCATATTCCTTTGGGTGCACGCCTGTTTATGGTGATCGATACCCTGGATGCGATAACCTCTGACCGGCCTTATCGCAAAAAGAATTCTTTTGATGCCGCCAAGGCAGAGATTCACCGCATGGCGGGAAGCCAGTTTGACCCGGAAGCCGTAGATGCTTTCAGCACCGAAGAAGAGGTGCTGCGGAAAATGGTCATTGCTAAATGTGAGCAGGCTTTTTTCTTGCAGGAATGATCTATGGCAAATTCAGGAATGGAATATATGCCGCTTCATACTTTATACTTTTGTTGTACTATTTATTATCTTATGACGTACCTGATGAGAGTTCTAATAGGGGTAAATTTTCTGATCGTCAGGGAGACGCAAGCAAATGCGCATCCATAAATGCCCCCAAAGATTTTATCCAGGCTGGTTGCATAAAAATGAAGCCGATATTGTGCCCGCCTTCCAGTGTCAAAAATTGTTTCGGTTCGGAGGCCGCCTGAAATAACCGTTGACTCTGTGCAAACGGGATAATTTCATCCTGCGGGCTATGCGCAATGAAAACCGGGCAGGTAACCGATTGCAGGGACTCCAGCGTATTGTAATGAAAGCGGGTCAGCCAGCGTACCGGCAAGAATGGGTATATTTCTGCCGCCAGATCGGGAACTGAAGTAAATACGGAAGCCAGAACCAGCAATCCGGGCTTCTCACGGGCAGCCAGCCAAGCAGCCACAGCGCCTCCCAGCGACTCACCAAACAATATAATCCGCGCTGGTGCAATGCCTCTGGTTTCAGTCAAATACTGCCAGGCAGCCTGCGCATCCAGATAAGTGCCGGATTCAGAGGGGGTGCCGCTGCTTTGGCCATAGCCGCGATAATCAAACAGCAGCGTGTTATAGCCCAACCGCTTAAACATCGTCAGGTAATTGATACGATGGGAAATATTCCCGGCATTGCCATGAAAAAACAGCACAGTCCCTTTGGCATCGGGCACGGACATCCACCAGCCATGCAATGTTTCGCCATCGCTTGCCGGGATGTTAACCGGCGTATAATCCAGACCGATTGCACTCGGTATATTGCTAATTTGCTGCTCTGGAAAATAAATCAAACGCGACTGGCCAAAATACACCAGCAGAACCACAATCAGGTATATGGCAATCAGTGTAATCATCAGATTAAGCAGCATGCGCATGGCTCAATGAATCAGGGTTGCTTGAGATCAATCACAATATCCGCACCCAGGCTGCTCGTTGTAAAAGCCGATTTGCTGAATTTTGGAAAACCGATGTGTTGCTCAGGATTATTCGATAAGCCAAAAGGCTCGCCCGGCAACATATTCCAGCGCATTTTCAATTTGCGGTTGGCATCTATATCGTGATAGGCGGCTACGGCGTAAGTGCCGGGCTGTTCAAGATCAATACAAACCTTCTGCTGCCCTTCAGCCGCCGGAATACGCACGGTGCGTTTGCGGCCTTTTTTGAACAGGAAATGTTCCGGGTCATCATACAGTCCAACGTTTAAAACACCGCCAGACCCCACCCCATTGACGGTCACCCGGACCTGCGCCCTATCCGCATTACAGACATCAGGCATTTCGTTAGGTTTAATATTCAATGACTCCGACGCAGAGGCCTGCTTAAAAATTAGCAGGCTCAGCATGAGAATCAACGTCAGTCTTGCGAATCCCTTGGAAAACGGGAAATTTATGTTGGGCTGTGCGGTTTTCATTTGGGAGCAATTGCCATAAATCAACCATGACAAAGGAAATTATTGAGAAAATTCCTTGTCAGCCACGCAAAAAAGGCTACATTGAATTTTGAATAGCGTAAAGACTTAATCCCATCAGCGCTTGAGGAAATATTCCCAACGCCAGTATTGCCAAACCATTTGCGCTCAGTAGAATCTTGACATCGCTATTGGGCAAAATGGGTTCATCGGTTTCCGGTTCATCAAAATACATTAATTTGATAATACGCAAGTAATAAAAAGCGCCAATTAACGAGAATAACACTGCGGCAACCGCTAACCAGACATAACCGGCATTAACAACCGCTTGCAATACAGCGAGTTTGGCATAAAACCCGATCATCGGCGGAATGCCCGCCAATGAAAGCATCAATAGCAGAGCAATAAACGCATACCAAGTATTTCTTTTGCTGAGTCCTTTGAAGTCACTGATATTTTCAGCTTCAAATCCACTACGGCACAGCAGCATGATCATGGCGAAAGTACCTAGTGTCATCAGAACATAGGCGATGACATAGAATAACGCAGCGCTATAGCCGTTCGCGTCCGCGCTTATAAATCCAAGTAACAGGAATCCCATATGGGAAATGGTTGAGTAGGCCAGCATTCGCTTGATATTGGTTTGTGCGATGGCTGCAATATTACCTATTGCCATCGACATTACCGCCAGAATCACCAGCATGCCTTGCCAGTCAGCGGCCATTTCTCCCAACCCTTCAACCAACAAGCGCATTACAAAACCAAAAGCGGCCAGCTTCGGCGCAGAACCGATAAACAGGGTAACGGCAGTGGGCGCGCCTTGATAAACATCAGGCGCCCACATGTGGAAAGGTGCGGCGCTTAACTTGAAGCTGATTCCAGCCACAATGAATACCAATCCTATGACTAAAACTTCTTTATTACTGGCTTCGCTTTGTATGACCTGAGCAAGCTGAGAGACTTGTAATGTGCCGGTCGCTCCATAAACCATCGACATGCCATAAAGCAAAAATCCAGACGCCAATGCACCCAGCACAAAAAATTTCATGGCTGCTTCAGTTGCCATGACTGAATCTCGCCGCAATGCAACCAATGCGTAGAGCGAAAGTGATAGCAATTCCAGGCCAATATAAAGCGTCAAAAAATGACTGGCCGAGATCATGACCATCATTCCCAACGTCGCAAATAGTATCAAGCTAAAAAACTCGCCCTTCAGCATGCCGCGATCACTGATATAAGCATGGGAATAGATTAGTACTGCTGATACCGTGCCGTACACCATCAGCTTAAGCATATCTGCCATCGTATCATCGACATACATGCCGGAAAATGTTTGACTGGTTTCTGTTGAGAATGATAGAAAAGTGAGCAATGCACAACCCAGTAACGTTACTTGTGTCAGTAGATACGCAACGTAACGTCTATTTTCGCCTGCGGTGAGATCAGCCAGCATGACCACGCACACCATGATGAGCATAAATATCTCAGAAGAGGCTGGCGCAAAATCAGGTGGTATAAAATTCATTAATTCTTAATCCTCATATCGGAAAATGTCCCTATTCCAGAATCATTATTACAACTTGCTGTTACTGACATGCACCAGCAAATGATCCACCGTTGTATGCATGACTTCTGTTAATGGATAGGGATAAACACCAAACCATAGAACCATGATTGCCAGAATTGCCAATAACGCAAACTCGCGCTTTGAAATGTCTTTCAACTCTTCAACAGCGGGATTTGCCACAGCGCCAAATATGACTCGTTTGTACATCCATAATGTATAAGCTGCCCCAAAAATCAGCGTAGTCGCGGCCAGAAATGCGTACCAGAAATTAACTTTGATGGCGCCCATAATAACCATAAATTCACCCACAAAACCACTTGTGCCGGGCAGTCCGGCATTCGCCATGGCAAATAACATAAAGAAGGCGGAGAATACAGGCATTTTATTGACGACACCGCCATAATCGGCAATCTGACGTGAGTGCAGCCGGTCGTAGAGCACACCTACGCACAGAAACATGGCGCCAGAAATAAATCCGTGTGAAATCATTTGAACCATCGCGCCTTCAATACCATAGGCATTAAACAGGAAAAATCCTAACGTAACAAACCCCATATGCGCCACTGATGAATAGGCAATCAGTTTCTTCATATCAGCTTGCATGAGCGCAATCAGTCCAATATAGACCACGGCTATCAATGACAGCATGATCATCATATCAGCCAGATAATGACTGGCATCAGGAGCGATAGGCAACGAGAAACGCAGGAACCCATACCCGCCTAATTTAAGCAAGATTGCTGCCAATACAACCGAACCGCCGGTTGGCGCCTCCACGTGCGCATCGGGCAACCAGGTATGAACCGGCCACATTGGCACCTTGACTGCAAATGCGAGCAGGAATGCAACAAATATTAAAATTTGCGGTGTCAATGGAATGGCTAATTCATGATAATCCTGAATTGAGAAGCTGCCTCCCGATGTTTGATACAGGTAAATAAAAGCGATCAACATCAACAGGGAACCCAGCAATGTGTAGAGGAAAAATTTTATCGCGGCATAAACACGATTAGGCCCTCCCCAAATACCGATAATCAAAAACATCGGTATCAACGAGGCTTCCCAGAATACATAAAACAAAATGGCATCCAATGATGCAAAAACACCATTGACGATGCCAGACATGATTAAGAATGCGCCCATATATTGAGACACACGTTCCTGAATCACTTTCCAGCCTGCCACTATAACCAATGGCGTGATAAAGCAATTCAGCAAAATCAGCGGCATGGATATACCATCCACACCCAGGTGATAATTGACGTTAAAACGCTCAAACCAAGTGTGATTCTCGACAAACTGCATTGCCGCCGTTGCTGAATCAAAACTTGTATAAAGAGGAACCGCTACCAAAAACCCTAAAATTGATCCTGTCAGCGAAATCCAGCGAGCGAGCGGTGCGTTGTGGTCACTTCCGGTTGCAAATACGGCAATACCAAATAGAATTGGCAGCCAAATAATTAAACTTAATAGTGGGAATTCAAACAACATGTTTATTCCGTTTTATTTATTAGTACTTATTATCTTTAAGTATTTGATTCATTAATATTCGTATCCGGCACCCTATTTTGCAATCTTTTTATTCGCGTTAGTAAAGCCATAACGTCAAGATTACAAATATGCCAACGATCATGGTAAATGCATAATGATAGATATAACCTGTCTGGCATTGCCGCACCAGCGCAGCAGTCCAGACTACGGCACGAGCTGCGCCATTGACAAAAAAACCATCGATCAATTTCACATCACCATACTTCCACAACACCGTGCCTAAAGCACGAGTACCACCAGCAAATAACCATGAATACAATTCATCAATATAATATTTGCGATCCAGCAAAGTATACAAAGCGCCACAACGGGCTTTTATCTTTCCCGGCAAATCGGTTCTTGCGCTGTATAAGTACCAGGCTGTAAAAATACCAGCCGTCGATAACCAGAATGGCGCCGTTGATAAAGCATGCACCATCATGCCCCCGATACCTGTAAATTCTGCGCCCAATTTTTCAATGGCATTATGTTGCGGCAACACATGGATTACGTTATCAAAATAATCGCCAAAAACGATCGGGCCAATAAACCATCCGGCAGCGATAGTCGGTATGGCCAAAATCACAAGCGGCACTGTCACCACCCATGGTGATTCATGTAAGTGCTCTTTTGTGTGCGCATCCATCCTCGGTTGCCCATGAAAAGTCATGAATATCAGCCGGAATGTATAGAGCGCTGTAATAAATACGGTTGTCAGTACACAGAAATACGCAAAGCCGACGCCCGGAATATCCGCAAAATGAACAGCTTCAATAATGGCATCTTTTGAGAAGAAGCCGGAGAAACCCGGCACACCTGCACTGGCTAACGCTGCAATAAACATTGTCCAATAAGTTATAGGCATATAACTTTTCAGCCCACCCATTTTCTGCATATTCTGTTCATGGTGCATGGCGATAATTACGGAACCAGCGCCCAAGAATAAAACAGCCTTAAAGAAAGCGTGTGTCATCAAGTGAAAAATGGCAGCCGAATAAGCTGAGGCACCCAGTGCAACCGTCATATAACCCAATTGCGACAAGGTGGAATAAGCAACCACTCGCTTGATATCATTCTGCACCACGGCCACGAGTGCCATAAATAGCGTGGTTATTCCTCCAATCACTAATATGACCGATAGCGCTGTATCAGATAACTCAAATAGCGGCGACATGCGCGCCACCATAAAAATACCGGCCGTCACCATGGTAGCGGCGTGAATTAACGCAGAAATCGGTGTGGGTCCTTCCATCGAGTCCGGCAGCCATACATGCAATGGAAATTGTGCTGATTTACCCATAGCACCAATAAACAACAAAATACAAATGACAGTAATAACCAGCCAGGACATGCCCGGTATTAATTCAATCTTTTCATCGACTATTCCAGGCGCCTGCATAAAAACAGTTGCATAATCCAGCGTGCCAAAATACGTCAACACCATTGCTATGCCCAGCAGAAAACCAAAATCACCGACACGGTTGACTAAAAATGCCTTCATATTGGCGTATATCGCCGTTGGCCGGGTATACCAGAATCCAATGAGTAAATATGATACGAGACCGACAGCTTCCCAGCCAAAAAACAACTGCAGGAAATTATTCGACATCACCAGCATCATCATTGAGAAAGTGAATAATGAGATATAACTGAAGAACCGTTGATAGCCTGGATCGCCATGCATATAACCAATGGTATAGATATGCACCATGAGTGAAACCAGACTGACAACAACCATCATGGTTGCCGAAAGCTGATCGATCAAAAACCCGATTTCAAACTTCGTATCACCCGTAACTAGCCATGTATAAACGCTTCCGTTAAATACATTGCCCTCCAGTACATCCATAAAAATAATCAGGGACGCCACTAAAGAAGTGAATACCATCAGAATGGCCGCACGATGACTCCATACAGGACCTATAAAACGTCCCAGCAATCCGGCTATGAGTGCTCCCACCAGCGGTGCTAGCGGCACCAGTAAATAAAGTTTTTGCATCTTGCTCAATAATTCTTATGTCAGTTATATGTACTTAAACTCTTCCAAGCGTTTTGTATCAGCCTTTGAGCTTATCCAGATCATCAACATTGATCGTGCGTTGATTACGAAATAACACGACGAGTATTGCCAAGCCTATGGCTGATTCTGCCGCCGCGACTGTCAGGATAAAAAATACAAAGATCTGTCCGGATATATCCTGTAAATAGTGTGAGAACGCCACAAAATTCATATTGACGGCCAGCAGCATCAATTCGATTGACATCAATAAAATGATGACATTTTTTCTATTGAGAAAGATACCGACGATGCCGATAGCAAACAAAATCGCACCAAGTACCAGATAGTGGGATAACGATACCAAGCTAACTACCTCTTCTTATATTTTCAAAAATGATCAACCAGTTCATCAAATGCCTTCCTTATTCTTTCTTTTCTGATGGCATTGCCACCACACGTATTCGATCTTCTTTTCTCACTTTGACCTGCCTGGATGGATTGGGTGATTTCTTATCTTCACGATGACGCAGAGTCAATGCAATTGCAGCAACCATGGCCACCAGCAGCAGTACTGCCGCCAATTCAAATGCATAAACATACTCGGTATAGATTAATCGCCCCAGTTCTTTGGTATTACTATAGTCAGCCGCCTGAGGTTCCGGTGTGGGCATTTCTTCCAGTCCAAAATGTTTACCCATCAAAACCATTGCTATCTCCGCAACCATCACCAAAGCAATGATTGCTCCAAATGGAAACCATCGCCAAAATCCTTCACGTAATTGATCCAGATTAATATCCAGCATCATCACCACAAACAAGAACAGCACCATCACTGCGCCTACATAAACCAAGACCAATGTAATCGCTAGAAACTCAGCCTCCAGGAGCAACCATAATCCAGCACAGGTAACAAATGCCAAAACCAGTAATAGCGCAGAATAAACCGGGTTACGTGCCGTTATGACACCGAGTGCTGACGCCACCAGGATAGCTGCAAAAATATAAAAAATAATGTCCTGAAAATTCATTTGTATTTACCAGCAAGACTTAACGATAACGCGCATCGGCTTCTCTATCCTTGGCAATCTGCTCTTCATATCGATCTCCGATAGCCAGCAACATTTCTTTGGTGTAGATCAAATCGCCCCTTTTTTCCCCGTGATATTCAAGTACTCGTGTTTCAACAATTGAGTCGACCGGACAGGATTCTTCACAAAAACCGCAAAAAATACACTTGTATAAATCAATGTCATAACGTGTCGTTCGACGCGTACCGTCTTCTCGCTCTTCTGAATCAATGGTAATAGCCATTGCAGGACAAACTGCTTCACATAATTTGCAGGCGATACAGCGCTCTTCTCCGTTTGGATAACGGCGCAATGCATGCAAGCCGCGAAAACGCGGCGATTGGGGAGTTTTTTCTTCTGGATAGTGCACAGTTATCTTTGGCTTGAACAGATAACTCCCCGTCACCGCCATACCTTTTATCAGCTCAAATAATAAAAAGGTACTAAAGAATTTCTTGATTCGATCCATCGTATTTTCTCTATTTTAGAACCAGATATTTAACGGAAACGTATCCCGCATTGATTCAGGTAATTGCATGATTAAACCCAGAAGAACAATCCATACCAGCGTAATCGGAATAAATATTTTCCATCCCAGTCTCATAATCTGATCATAGCGGTAGCGCGGAAAAGTCGCACGAAACCAAAGAAAAAAGAACAAGATAAACGCAATCTTCAACAATAGCCAGATAAATCCCGGTATCAGCGTAAATGGCGCCATGTCAACCGGTGGCAGCCAACCGCCCAAGAACAGAAGGGATGTCAGGGTTGCAACCAGTATCATATTGGAATATTCGGCCAGGAAAAACACGGTAAAAGCCATACCCGAATAATCAACGTGAAAACCTGCCACAATTTCTGATTCCCCTTCAGCCACATCAAACGGTGCGCGATTCGTTTCAGCCACGCCTGAAATCAGATAAATCAGAAACATGGGAAATAGCGGAATCCAATACCAATTCATCAGACTGTTTCCCTGTTGGCCATTAACAATATCGCCCAGATTCAAACTTTGAGACATCATCAATACGCATACCAGAGCAAAACCCATTGCCAGTTCATAGGAAACCACCTGAGCAGCGGAGCGCATGGCGCCTAAAAATGCATACTTCGAATTCGAAGCCCATCCGGCAATAATAACGCCGTATATGCCCATTGATGTCATTGCCAGAATATATAGCAATCCGGCATTGATATCAGCAAGAACAAGCTCGGGAGAAAAAGGTATCACCGCCCAGGCTGCCAGTGCCGGCATTATCGTTAACACCGGTGCCAGAATAAATAAAAACTTATTGGCGCCCGTTGGAATAACGATCTCTTTCATGATTGCCTTAACCGCATCAGCAATCGGTTGTCCCCAGCCACGCAACCATGGAATACCAAAGAAGGTTACTCTATTCGGTCCAACACGGATTTGCATGTAGGCAATTATCTTGCGCTCAGCAAAAGTCAGATAAGCAACACCCAGTAACAATGGAATAACAATAGCAAAAATAAATGTCATGTTTGTTGCTAAAGAGAACAGCATGGCACCCCATTCTGTCCCAAATATTTGCACAAACTGTTGTTGAATATACTCCATTAATAAGCCTCAACCCTTACCATTACAGTTTTTCCACCCATATTTCCCCAAACAGACCGCCTAGCGCTGCTGTCTCTGGATGAGCGCCTGCAATGCGCACGCAATTGGCAGGTAATTTTTCATCACATGCAGCTTCAAGCTGCACAGATGCTTCCCCCTGCTTAATGCTTACCCGGGATCCCGCAGCAATGCCTAAACTTTCCAGCATGTCAGTTGCCATCCATGCTTTTGGCGGCGCTGCATCCTGCGTAGCCTGTAGAGATTCAGCTCGACGCACAACCGGATCCGCCTGATAAATCGGCACTTCTCCAATGCGTTGCATGCCCTGTTCTTCAATGACTTTAATTTCCACATCAGCACTTCTCAAAGCATTATTCAAGTATGGGTTAATTTCTACCCCATCAGGGAAAATTTCTGCTCGAATTTCTTCCGGTGTTTCATAATCAAACTTCTCAAGCGCCAGTAAATTAGCTAATACACGCAATACCTTCCATGCGGGTCGAGCTTCTCCCAGTGGGGATACGACTCCATTGAAACTTTGTATCCGGCCTTCTGTATTGACATAAGTACCTGACGTTTCTGTAAATGGCGCAATGGGCAACAGCACATCGGCATAATCACCTGCGTTCCCTTGATACGCGCTCATGGATACTACAAATTCACTTGATTTTATCGCCTTTAGCGCCTGCCGGGCATTGTAGGTGTCAAACTCCGGTTCCACATTCATCAATATGAATGCCTGACATTTTTCGCCCGTTGAATCAGCGCTGAATCCAAGCATTTGTGCAGCATTTAATCCGGCTAACTCTGCATGATCCCGTTTTACAGCATCTGGCAATACATTGATTTCAGGTATTGCACCTGCCAGATAAGCACCGACACTATTGGCGGCTTCACCCAATGCACCATGGCTCGCACCTGTAACCTGCGCAATCAAACCAGCCAGTAAATTAAT
>CAKKRO010000177.1:0-10464 GCA_919902625.1 Nitrosomonadaceae bacterium | reverse complement strand
ACCAGCAGATCATCATCGATAGGATTAACAATGTTTAATTGCATGCCACTTTTAACGGCTTGGCGCAGGCGTTGTGCAATGAGCGGGTGATCTTTGCGTAACGTACTGCCGATAATTAGTGCCGACTTCAATTGGGATATATCAGCAATACTGGTACCCAACCAGGGGATTCCCTGCAGTTCCTTATCTGCCCGAAAATCGGATTGACGCAGGCGGTGATCGATATTACCACTCCCCATAGCCCGCAACAATTTCTGTAACAGATAAAGTTCTTCCGATGTGCTATGTGCAGATCCTAACGCACCAATACTTTTTGCACCGTGTTTCTGTTTGATTGCCTGTAAAGCGCCCGCTGTGAATTCCAGTGCTTGTTGCCAATCGCATTCAAACCACTGGCCATCACGCTTAATCATGGGTCGCGTCAATCTGTCTTCTGAATTCAGTCCTTCATAGGAAAACCGATCTTTATCAGACAACCAGCATTCGTTGATCGCTTCATTATCCCGAGGCAGAACCCGCATGACACGATTCTGTTTGACTTGCACCACCAGATTTGAACCTAGACCACAATGCGGGCTTATCGATTTTCTGCGTGATAATTCCCAGGTACGTGCCGAATATCGGAATGGTTTGCTAACCAGCGCGCCAACCGGACAAAGATCAATGATATTACCCGATAACTCGGAATCTACCGTCTTACCAACAAATGCAAGTATCTCAGAATGTTCGCCGCGCCCGGCCATGCCAAGTTCCATGATCCCTGCAATTTCCTGACCAAAGCGCACACATCGCGTACAGTGAATGCATCGCGTCATATCGGTTGAGATCAGCGGCCCCAAGTTCTTGTTGACTACGACTCGTTTCGCTTCGGTATACCGCGAGCCACTTGCACCATAACCAACAGCCAGATCCTGCAACTGACACTCTCCGCCTTGATCACAAATAGGACAATCCAGCGGATGATTAATCAACAGAAATTCCATGACACCTTTCTGTGCTGTCACCGCCTGCTGAGAATGTGTAAAAACTTTCATTCCATCCATAACAGGTGTCGCACAAGCAGGCAATGGTTTCGGTGCTTTCTCCACTTGCACTAAACACATACGGCAATTCGCTGCAATGGATAATTTCTTGTGATAGCAAAAATGTGGTATATACACGCCGACCTGTTTGGCACCATCCATGATGGTGCTTCCTTTAGGTACAGATACTTGCTTACCGTCGATTTCTATATTGACCATCGGCTAAAATTCTTGGGTTAATCACGAATTATAAAATTGACGCGCTCTACTCATTCGAACAGTTAAACCATACATTTCTTATGTTCTATATGGTAGACAAACTCGTCCCGGAAATGTTGAATCATCGCACGAACAGGCATAGCCGCTGCATCGCCCAAGGCGCAAATCGTTCGTCCTTGTATGTTGTCCGCTATATTATCAAGCAGATCAAGATCTTCTATCCGCCCTTTGCCATGTTCAATACGGTTAACAATACGATAAAGCCATCCCGTACCCTCACGGCATGGCGTACATTGACCGCAAGATTCTTCATAATAAAAATATGACAAGCGCTCCAGCGCCCTTACCATGCAGGTTGTTTCATCCATGATAATGACCGCGCCTGAACCCAGCATGGACCCGGCCTTGGCAATGGAGTCATAATCCATATCCGTCTGCATCATAATATCACCGGGCAATACGGGCATTGATGACCCACCCGGAATGCAGCCTTTTAATTTACGGCCACCCCGCATTCCACCCGCCAATTCCAGTAATTCAGAAAAAGGGGTTCCAAGCGGTATTTCATAATTACCCGGCTTGTTAACATGACCGGATACTGAAAATATTTTTGTGCCACCGTTATTAGGTCTGCCGAGTTGAAGATATTTCTCACCGCCATTGCGGATAATCCAGGGAACTGAAGAAAACGTTTCAGTATTATTTATGGTGGTCGGTTTACCATAGAGGCCATAATTTGCCGGAAAAGGCGGTTTAAAACGCGGCTGGCCTTTTTTGCCTTCTAGGGACTCCAATAATGCTGTTTCTTCACCACAGATATAGGCTCCATATCCATGATGATTGTATAGTTGGAAACTGAATGATGAACCCAGGATATTATCTCCCAGATAGCCAGCGGCGCGCGCCTCTTCAACAGCTTCTTCCATGCGCTCATAGGTTTCCCATATCTCGCCGTGAATATAATTGTATCCTGCTTTAACACCCATTGCGTAGGCGGCAATGATCATTCCTTCGATCAGCAGATGGGGATTAAACCGCATGATATCGCGGTCCTTAAATGTACCCGGCTCCCCTTCATCTGAATTACAAACGATATATTTATCCCCTTCATAACTCTTGGGCATGAAGCTCCATTTCAACCCGGTAGGAAAACCAGCGCCTCCACGACCCCGTAGCGCCGATTTTTTTACTTCTTCAATAATTTCTTCTGGCGTAATTCTTTGCGCCAGTATCTTTCTAAGAGCCACATATCCTTCGCGTCTCTCATAGCTCCCAAGCTTCCAATTCTCAGAATCGGATGGATCAACCCCATTCATTAATGTTTGCGGGTACTGACTCATTCGCCCAGCTCCTCCAACAACTTGTCGATCATCTCGTTGGACATAAAACTGCACATACGCTTGTTATTAACCAACAATACGGGCGCATCGCCACACGCCCCCAGACACTCGCCTTCTTTTAACGTAAATTTTCCATCAGAAGTCATTTGATTGAATTCAATTCCCAATTTTTTCTTTAAATAGGCTGCGGTCTCATTGCTACCCGATAAAGCACAAGGCAAATTAGTACATATCGTAATCTTGTATTGACCCATCGGCTCCAGGTTATACATATTATAAAATGTAGCCACTTCATACACTGCGATGGGGGGCATACCTAAATATTCGGCGACAAAGTCCATTGTCTCATTAGCCAGCCAGCCTTTCTCTTCTTGCGCAATGGCAAGCGCTGACATGACAGCCGACTGCTTCTTGTCAATTGGATACTTAGCAATCTCTCGATCTATTCTTTTAAGGGATTCAGCGCTTAACATCGTTATCTGTCTATCTCACCAAATACTATATCTTGTGTACCAATAATCGCGACCACGTCAGCGATCATGTGCCCTCGTGACATTTCATCCAGCGCAGCCAGATGTGCAAACCCAGGCGCACGTATTTTCAGTCGATAAGGCTTATTGGCTCCATTGGATACCAGATAGATGCCAAACTCACCTTTGGGATGTTCAACAGCCGCGTAGGTTTCACCCGGCGGCACATGAAAACCTTCTGTAAATAATTTGAAATGATGAATCATTTCTTCCATATTTTGTTTCATATCTACCCGTGAGGGGGGCGCAACTTTATGGTTGTCTGTAATCACCGGCCCCGGATTCTTACGTAGCCAATCCACGCATTGTTTGATAATGCGATTGGATTGACGAAACTCTTCCATGCGCACCAAATAACGGTCATAACAATCCCCATTAACCCCTACCGGTATATCAAAATCAATCCGATCATAAACTTCATAAGGTTGTTTCTTTCTTAAATCCCACTCTACTCCCGAACCACGCAACATTGGACCAGTAAAACCCAGTGCTTTGGCACGATCAGGGGAAACAATACCGATATCGACCAAGCGCTGCTTCCAAATTCTATTGTCAGTCAACAGCGTCTCGTATTCATCCACATACTTTGGAAAACGATTCGTGAAGTCTTCAATAAAATCTAATAAAGAACCTTCCCTGTTAGCATTTCGCAAACGCGTCTGTTTTTCATTATGAATTTTAGAAGGTTGATACTTAGGCATGGTATCAGGCAAATCGCGATATACGCCACCAGGCCTGTAATAGGCAGCATGCAATCTGGCACCTGACACCGCTTCATAGCAATCCATCAAGTCTTCCCGCTCACGGAAAGCATACAGAAACATTGTCATGGCGCCCACATCAAGCGCGTGCGCACCGATCCACAATAAGTGGTTCAGAATGCGAGTAATCTCATCAAACATTACCCGTATATATTGCGCCCTCAATGGCACCTCAATCTGCAACAGCTTTTCAATCGCCATCACATAAGCATGCTCATTGACCATCATCGAGACATAATCCAATCGATCCATATATGGAACTGATTGAATATACGTTTTATTTTCCGCTAACTTTTCAGTTGCACGATGCAATAACCCAATATGTGGATCCGCACGCCGCACAACCTCCCCATCCAACTCCAGCACCAAACGCAATACACCGTGAGCTGCCGGGTGCTGTGGTCCAAAATTCATGGTGTAATTACGTATCTCAGCCATAAGTTACTTCAAAGAATTCTTATCTAAAAAATAATCATTTTGGATGAGCATCAGGATTCACAGTCTCCATAATGCTCCTCTCGTATCACAAGCGGTGTTATTTCTCTCGGCTCAATACTGACAGGCTGATAAATAACACGTTTCTGTTCTGCGTCATACCGCATCTCAACATTACCTGTTAATGGAAAGTCCTTACGGAAAGGATTTCCTATAAAACCATAATCAGTCAATATCCGGCGCAAATCCGGATGGCCGGTAAAAACAATACCGTAAAGATCAAATGCTTCACGTTCAAACCAATTGGCAACAGGCCATATTTCTGTCACCGAGTCAATTACAGGAAATTCATTATTTTCAGCTAAAACCCGAATACGTAATCTGTGATTACGATTAACCGACAGTAAATGATAAATAACCGCAAAGCGTTTATCTCGCAAACCCTGTTTTACGGATAGATCATTCCCATAGGTTGAATAATCGATCCCACACAGATCAATCAATGTATCAAAATCGAATATAAAATCGTCACGCAGCATCGTGCTCACAGTGATAACATCTTCTGCACGCACAATGATCGTTAACTCACCATATTGCGTTTGCAGACCGGCCAATTTATCTGCCAGCACACTCTTTAATGCTCCCGCGAGACTTTCCTGTTGAATGATAGACGACATACTTGAATTAACGTGCAATGGTATTGGTACGGTTTATTTTATTTTGTAACTGGATAATGCCATACAGCAGCGCTTCCGCTGTAGGCGGACAGCCCGGCACATAGATATCGACCGGAACAATGCGATCACATCCGCGCACTACCGAATAAGAATAATGGTAATAACCTCCGCCATTAGCACATGAGCCCATTGATATTACCCATCTCGGCTCAGCCATTTGATCATAAACTTTGCGTAAAGCCGGGGCCATTTTATTACAAAGCGTACCCGCCACTATCATTACATCCGACTGTCGGGGGCTCGGCCGGAATACTATGCCAAAACGATCAAGATCATACCGCGATGCGCCGGTCTCCATCATTTCAACCGCGCAACAAGCCAATCCGAAAGTCATTGGCCACATTGAACCCGTACGTCCCCAGTTAATAATCGAGTCCAAACTTGTAGTAATAAAACCTTTATCGAGAGTTCCCTCAATACTCATAGCATTAATCCCACTCCAATGCTCCTTTCATCCATTCGTAGACAAAACCCACCACCAGGATACCAAGGAATACCATCATCGCAACAAATCCAAATAACCCAATTTCATCCAGTACGATTGCCCAAGGAAACAAGAATGCAATTTCCAGATCAAATAAGATAAATAAAATCGCGACCAAATAATAACGCACATCAAACTTCATCCGCGCATCTTCAAAGGCCTCAAAACCACACTCATAAGGCGACAGTTTCTCACTATCCGGACGATTTGGCGCAAGCAACCAGCCACATAGCATGGGTACCACACCAACCAAGAACCCAACTATCAGAAATAACAGGATTGGAAAATAATTTTCAAGCATTTTTAAAAATTTTATTTAAATAAATCAAGCTTACAAAAAAATTCCTGAACTGCAGACTTTACAAATACAATCATGTGTGGTGCCGACGGCGAGACTCGAACTCGCACAGCTTTCGCCACCGCCCCCTCAAGACGGCGTGTCTACCAATTCCACCACGTCGGCGGCAAAACCATGCTATTTGTATTCAATGAACTACTAGATCAACACTTTCTTAATGACTACTCGGGTATTTGACCAGCTTTTGAACTATCCCCAACTTCAGGTATATCTGTATTGCGTTGTTCTAGATCTGCTGACGTTCTTTCAGCTTCTTCAATTTGATCCATGATGCTCATTACACTCGTATCTTCAGTTTGATTCACCGAAAGATAGGTTAAACTCATACTTGTAGCAAAAAACATCGCCGCAACAAAACTTGTCGCACGGCTCAGAAAAGTCGCTGAGCCACTCGCCCCAAATAAACTGCCTGATGAACCGCTACCAAATGCAGCACCCATATCCGCACCTTTGCCATGCTGTAATAATACCAAAACTATTAATACAACCGCCAACAAAACATGCGCCGACCAAACCAAAATTTCCAACGTGTTACTCCAAAAAATTTAATTATGTACTGCGCGACAAATCGTAATAAAGTCATTCGCAACAAGTGATGCACCGCCTATCAAACCACCATCAATATCTGACATAGCAAACAACTCGGATGCATTACCGGCTTTGACACTACCACCATAGAGAATGGTCAGCTCTTTGGCTATATCTATATCTTGTACCGCAACCTTTTTTCTTATAAAGGCATGCACATCTTGCGCCTGCTGAGGTGATGCCGTTTTACCGGTACCGATAGCCCAGACTGGCTCGTAAGCAATAACTGCTTTACTCAGCGTTTCAATACCAGCCAAGTCAATGACTGCTGCCAGCTGTTCCTCTATAATTTGTTCAGTCGTCCCCGCCTCACGCTGTGCAAGGGTCTCACCCACACATAGGATGGGCGTTATGCCTGCTCGTTGGACCGCCAGATATTTCTCTGCAACAGTACGATTATCTTCACCAAATAGTGTTCTTCGTTCAGAATGCCCTACAATTACATAGTGACACCCAAAATCATTTAACATGGAAGCTGATATCTCTCCGGTATAAGCACCTTTCTCATACTGGCTTACATTTTGGGCACCCCAAGATATATGGGTATGTTGTAATTTATTCTGTACCGATGGAAGATAAGGATAAGGCACGCAAACAGCAACCTGAGCATCGCGTAATCCGTTCAAGCCTGCAATAACTGCACTGAGTAATTGTTCATTCTCCACTAAATTACCATACATCTTCCAGTTACCTGCAACCAGCTTTTTACGCATTTTACCTCTAACCTCTACTTCCCAAAAGGGGCGATGCTACCCTTGATTCCTTATCTAGTCAATCGTATATCGATGCCAGCCATTCAATAAAACTGTTTTATATTTGACTGTAAGTCGGACATTTCCTGCTCAAAAACAGCTTTCTTTATTCTTATTAATTGCTTTAATTAATATAATGATCCTAATAAAATTAGTATCGATAAAATACACAGACCGCCATTTAAGTTTTATATTCCATTATCCAAATCGGCCTGTAATGTAGTCTTCTGTTTGTTTATTCTTTGGCTTAATGAAAATTGTGTCTGTCACATTAAACTCTATCAATTCACCTAAATACATATAGGCTGTGTAGTCAGAAACTCTAGCAGCCTGCTGCATATTGTGCGTCACTATCAATATCGTAACTTTATTTTTTAAGTCAGTTATCAATTCTTCAATACTGGCCGTTGCTATGGGATCAAGCGCGGAAGTTGGTTCATCAAACAACAGTATCTCAGGATCAGTTGCCAGCGCACGTGCTATACAAAGCCTTTGCTGCTGTCCCCCGGAAAGATTGAAAGCCAAGTCATGCAGACGATCTTTGACTTCATCCCATAAAGCCGAATTACGTAAAGCCACTTCAACTCTTTCATCCAGAATAGCCCGCTGTTTAATGCCCCTAACACGCAATCCATAGGCAACATTTTCATAGATTGATTTGGGAAAGGGATTCGGTTTCTGAAATACCATACTTATCCGCATTCGCACTTCTATCGGATCAACATTCGATGCCAGAATGTTTACATTATCGGGATAAAGAATAATCTCACCTTCATAGCGATTACCCGGATATAAATCGTGCATGCGATTAAAGCTTCGCAAAAATGTTGACTTGCCACAGCCGGATGGCCCTATCAATGCTGTAATTTTTTTATCATGCAAGACCATATTAATATTTTTTAATGCATTAAATCCGCCGTAATAAAAACTGAGATTCTTAACTTCAGATTTATACTGGACTGGCTCTGCAATTTTTTCTTGATTAGTCTGCATTATTCTCTTACCACTTAATATTTTTGCGCATGCGATAACGTAGATAAATAGCCAGTCCATTCATCGCAAGTGTCATAACAACCAATACCAGTCCTGCTGCCGCAGCATTGAGTTGAAAAGCTTCTTCTGGCCGTGAAACCCAGTTAAACATTTGTATTGGCATCACAGTAAAGGGGGCCGTCAGCCATTCAAACGATACATAAGGAAATTCATCTTTCACAGGAGATGGCGGTAAGAAAGCAATAAACGTCAATGCGCCAATAGTTATAATTGGTGCGGTCTCACCGATTGCTCGCGCAAGACCGATAATAATACCTGTTAAAATACCAGCCGATGAGTAAGGTAATAGATGATCTGATACTGTTTGCCATTTAGTTGCTCCAAGTGCATAAGCACCTTCGCGTATGGTAACCGGTATAGATCGTATTGCTTCACGCGTTGCAACGATTACAACCGGTAAAATCAAAAGCGCCAAAGCCAACCCCGCCGCCAAAATACTTTGGCCAAAATTTAATTGATATACAAATAAGCCTAATGCCAGCAATCCATAAATAATAGATGGAACACCTGCTAAATTAGTGACGTTAATTTCGATGATTTCTGTTAATAAATTTTTAGGCGCATATTCTTCCAGATAAACACCTGCCCCAATGCCCAGCGGCACTGCCGATACGGCAGTGACAAACATAACCAATGTTGTTCCAACCCAGGCTGATAAAATCCCTGCAGCTTCGGGCCGGCGCGATGGAAAGGAAGTAAAGAAATCCCAGGATAGACGTGGCATACCATCAATTAGCATATGTGCAAATAATGCCATGAAAGTCAATACAGCAATCATTAATGCAAAAATACCAGCTATCATAAAGATCAAATCCCATCTTTTATGTCGACCGATAATTTTTCTAATTTCTTCTAGATTATTTATACTTTTCATCGTAAAGCTTTACTCGATAGCGCCACTAGAAATTTTATTAGATTTGACAATTTAACTGTTCTTATAAGCTGAAGCTCATACCGATCATTCAATAAATCTCGCGATATCGCTTGCGCAATACATGCCCAATGATATTAAACACCAGTGTTATTAACAACAAAGTTAAACCAGCGGCAAATATTGTTTGATAGCCGATACTTCCGTGAGGTAGATCCCCCAGGCTGACTTGAACAATATACGCAGTAATTGTTGCTGCCGGTTCCATCGGATTCCATGTCAAATTCGGCTGCATTCCTGCAGCAATAGCCACCACCATCGTTTCCCCTACCGCACGTGATATGCCCAATATATAAGCAGCAGCTATTCCAGAAAATGCTGCTGGCATAACTACCCGGATAGCTGTCTGGAAACGTGTGGCTCCCATAGCGTAAGAGCCTTCCCGCAAATTCATTGGAACTGCGCGCATCGCATCTTCAGTCATCGAACTTACATACGGTATGATCATAATCCCCATCACTAATCCGGCAGATAACAAACTGAATCCTGGCAGCTCAGGAAAAATGATTTGCAGTAAAGGAGTCACAAACAGCAATGCAAAATAGCCATACACGACTGTCGGTACACCACCCAACAGTTCCAGAAAAGGTTTTGCTATCTCACGCACACTAAATGGCGCAAACTCAGAAAGATAAATAGCAATGATCGTTCCCAGAGGCAACGCGACCAGCAATGCAATGAAGGAGCTTACTATCGTACCGGAAACTAACGGCAAGATTCCATAATGCGCATCATCAAATAGTGGCGTCCATTGGGTATCCGTCAGGAATTCCCAAACGGATACATGTTGAAAAAACACCAATGACTCTTTCACCAACATCACGATAATTGCTAGCATGATTGCAACAGAAAGTACCGCCGACAGAAACAAAAGCGCTTCTATAAATCTTTCGTGCAAGTGACGACGAAAACTATATCCAAGTTTACCCGTATGAGATATTTTATTGTGCGACTCTTCTGTCACCGTGAAAGCCCTTCTATAAGTTGGAGCATTATAGTAAGAGAGCCGCTAATTAAGGAAAAAGCCAATCTCACACATTCTAATTGAGCGAGATTGAAATTAGCTTGATTTATTTCAGAACAAATTCATTAAACATTTACACTATCAGAGCTAACTAGCACTGCATGTTTAAAATAAACATTCTATCAAAAAGATTCTTTCTCTTTATGATGCTCTTCCTACATGACAGAATTCTGGAGACATTGCAATCCCCAGAATTCATACTTACCTTAAACTATCCTGCTTCGAAAATA
>CAKKRO010000176.1 GCA_919902625.1 Nitrosomonadaceae bacterium | reverse complement strand
ATGCCAGTTCAGAATACGCAAAGGATAGGCTTTGCTAACGCCATGACGTGTTAATGCCAGCACCCGGTCAGTGTCTCGCAGGAAATGTGCTTGTGATGCCTTGATAAATATAGGATTATCAAGGGAAGGTATTCCATCCTTAGGAGGGCCGCCGGAATGAATCTCATCCACCGGTATTAATGCGCCATCCAGATTAAAGCCATTTATCGATGCTGCAGAAACCTGCAAACTGACGGTCAACAAAATAAAAATAACCAATAAAATATGGGGCTTATTTTTCATACTGATTATCCTCTGACGCCATTGATATAAGCAGCCGTCAATTCATGGCTGGGTGATTCAAAGATATGCTGGCAGCGGCCAAATTCGATCAGTTGCCCGGCGCGTCCGCTGACCCAGAAAAAAGCCGCATAGTTGGCGATGCGTCTTGCCTGCGCAAGATTGTGCGTAACAATGACAATGGTGTAACGGCCGCGCAGACGGCGGATCAGGTCTTCCACGACACCGGATGCAAGCGGGTCCAGTGCGCTGCAGGGTTCGTCCATCAGCAAAATCTGCGGCTTCAATGCCAGAGCGCGTGCAATGCACAGGCGTTGCTGCTGCCCGCCGGACAAGCTGAGCGCGGACGCATCCAGGCGATCATGCACTTCATCCCATAAGCCGACATCTCGCAGCACTTGCCCGGTGATTGCGGCGACTTCCGTTTTGTTGCTGATGCCATGCTCATTGAGCGGCAGCGAAAGGTTGCGGCGGATGGAGAGCGGAAAGGGCGTGGGTTTCTGGAACACCATGCCGACTTGGCGGCGCAGCCTCTGCACATGCGTGTCAGGATGGTGAATGTCGCGATTATTCACCCGGATCTCTCCCGTGACACGGCAACCCGGTATCAGATCGGTCAGCCGGTTGATGGCGGACAGGAAGCTGGTTTTTCCGCAACCGGATGGTCCGATCAGCGCGGTAATGCAGCCCTTATAGATATCCAGCGTAACCTTATCCAGGGCGATTTTACCGTCATATAGCAAGGACAGATTCCTGACTTGAACCACTGGCTGCGGATCACAGCAGGCCGGGCCCTCTTCAAGCGGCCCCAGGGTAAACGCATCCGGCTTGCCGGTGTGTTGATTCGAATTCATGTCATGATTTTCCTGCGCTGTAAACCATGGGCGAACTTCATGGCCGTAATATTAATGCATAGTAACAGACCGGCCAGCACCAGAGCCGATGCATAAGCCGGCATATCGCCTCCGGGCACATTCATGGATAAATCGAAAATATGCAATGCCAGCGCGCGTCCCGAATCCAGCAAGGAATCCGGCATGCGTTCGACATAACCGCTGGTGAACAGTAATGCCGCGGTCTCGGCCAATGCGCGCCCTATTCCCAGCAGGAGTCCGGCAGCCAAAACCGGCGCGGCAGCCGGGAGTATCAAATGCACCAGCGCTGCGGTATGCGTCATGCCCAAAGCGGATGCTGACATGCGATAAGCATGCGGCACGGCGCGAAGCCCGGCTTCCGCAGTGCTCGTCAGAATCGGCAATAACATGCACGCCAGCGTCAAACCGCCGGACAGAATTGAAAATCCCAGCCCCAGATAAATACAGAAGAAAGCATTACCAAACAATCCGAAAACAATCGAAGGCACCCCCGCCAGCACATGCAGGCTGAATCGTACCGTTTTGCCAAACGGGCTGTCAGCCGGTACAAACTCCACCAGCAATATCGCGCTCGTCCATGCGACCGGTACGGCCGTCAGCAATGCCACCAGCAAGATGAGCAGCGTGGAAACCAGTATGGATGCAATACCGCCTGCCCGTCCGGCATCTCGCGGGGATTCCGTCAGAAATTCCCAGGAAAGGTGCGCGATGCCGCCCCGCGCCAGATCGGCCAGTATCCAAATAAAAACCGCGCTGATCAGCAATACCGCGACATAAATCAGAAACTGCACGGCACGCTCCCGTAAAACTTGCGCGGTGTGAATATTCTTCATTTCACGCATGACGCCGCTTCTCCAGCAGCCCGGCCACACCCGACAGCGCCATGACCAGCAGCATCAGGAGCAGCCCCGACACAAACAGAACGGCACGGTGATCCCCCATGGCATACGCCGTTTCCAGCGCAATGTTGGCTGCCAGCGTGCGCACCGGATCAAACAATGTTTCCGGATATTGCACGACATTGCCCGCCACCATTAATACCGCCATGGTTTCACCGAGTGCGCGCGCCGCCGCCAGAATGATCCCGGCGGCAATGCCGGTTCTTGCAGCCGGCATTGCTACGCCTTGGACCATCCCCCAGCGCGATAATCCCAGCGCAGCCGCATTGCGCAGCAACTCGTCCGGCACAGCCGCCAACGCTGTATAAGCAGTCAAGGTGACCGTTGGCAGAATCATCAGTGCCAGCACCCCTATTCCAGCCAACAGACTTGCGCCGGGCGGATGCCATTGATTGATCAGCGGTACCAGCGTCGTCAATCCCCAGAAACCGAAAACCACGGAAGGAATACCGGATAACAGCTCGATCAGGCGCTTATAGATTGCAGCCGGATACGGTGGCGCATAAAAAACGATGAATATTGCCGATGCCAGACCCAGCGGTACAGCCAGTAGCAACGCGCCAGCGCTTGCCAGTAGTGTGCCGGACAGCATGGGCATTAAATTATAGGCGCCTTCCAGCGGATGCCACGACGCATCGGTCATGAAGCGGCCGATTGATAACGTTGATAAAGCGGGCCAGGATTCGTGCATCAGAAAAATCAGAATCAGCAGCATGACCAGCGCTGCCATCAATGCACCCGCGCGCAGAATACCCATCAGCAGCTTGTCAGTCAGCATTGACCGGAACAAAATATTGCGCTCTGACCAGATCATGCACCTGCGGTGAACGGGCAAATTCGATAAACCGGCGCACCAAGCCTTGCGGTTCGCTGGATGTAACCAGATTCAACGGACGCGACAATGGAAAAATACCTTGCCGCACATTCTCCACGGAAGCTTCCACGCCACCTAATGACAATAACCGCACAGGCGCGCCCCGCCGCGCCTCGTATTCCGCCGCACCGATGGATACATAGCCGATGGCATGCGGATTGCCAATCACTGTTTTGATGCCTTGCGCGTTATCACCGATGATGACGTGCGGTTTAATCTCACTGTTTTTAAGCTGCAAATAATCCAGAAACAGCTCCAATGTTGATCGTCCTTCCGCTTTATTGACGACGGTAATGCGAGCATCCGTGCCACCCGCAGCATTCCAGTGCGTAATCCGTCCGGTATAAATATCCGCAATCTGTTTCCGGCTGAGCGTGATGACCGGATTACCGGCATGCACGATGATGCTGATACCATCTTGCGCAATAGTAAACGCCTGCAGATCCGCTTCGTCCGGTTTCAAAGCGCGCGACACCATGCCGATTGCGGCAATCCCTTTGCGCACATCATGGATGCCGCGTGAAGAACCGCCTGTCTGCACATCAATGCGCACTCCCGGATGCAATGATTCAAAGCGCCGCGCGATTTCACCGGCCAATGGCGCTATGGTGCTTGAACCGGTCAAAACCAAACGCTGAGAAGCGGTTTTTGTTGGCATCTGCGCTTGTGCTTGCGCGACGCAAGCAACCACAATGGCAAGAAAAAACAAATGGATTAGCACATATCGAAAATTTTTGGACATGCCGGTTTTTACCACCAATCTATTATTAATCAATGACATCAATGGTTGATCATTTCGCAGTAAACCAGATATCGCCGTACCAGGCTGTTGCCGAAGCGCCCGTGTTATCCGTATCGGTCATAATCGCAACGGCATCAACCGCTCCCGGCTCCTCGCCGAATATTCTCCGGTAATCGGCCAGCACATCGCGGTTTATCTGAATCCATTGGCCGGTCCGGCTAACCCCGGATTCCACGGCAATCATTCCCGCGTTACTCGTGAAAGCATTAAACCAGCTACTGCCGGTCGGCTGCTTATTCGACCAAACATAATTGATTGCACGCGTGCGCCAAAACATAGCACCGCCTGAAAAAACCACATAGACTCTGGCAGGGTAATCGTCGCCCGCCTTAGTACGTTCATCATTCCCGGTCAATATGTTGTCAACTTTCCAGGTCCAGTTCAAGATAGGTGTTTTACCAAGATCAATACTGGTTTCACGGTAGAGACCTGAGGCGGCGGCATTGCTGTCAGCGTGCAAAACAGTTCGATCGCCTTCTTTTCTCAGCGCATAGAATGTTTTCCCGGAGAAAACTTTCGTTTGCCACCCTTTCAAATCCCCTTGCGAGAAACGGGCGACATCAATACGCTGTCCTTCAGCCCATGCCGCAATGGGTAAGCAAGCTAACATACAACACAATAACCTCAACATATACAAAATGCCTTTTATGATTCAACTCTCTGGAACAAGCCTTAAAAATCCGTTTCAACGCCCATTACATCCGCAAACCGGTTAAATGCGATAAAAAGTTCCATTGTTCCCATTGCTTCCAGCATTTCACCTTCTTCAACCCCAGCATCAACCAATGCCTTGAGATCGGCGCCGCCAATGCTGTGCCAATTCTGGTTCGCTTTGCGGGCGAATTTTATCAATGCCGCTTCTTTCTCCGTAAAATCAGCAGGTAATATGTTTTCAAATAGTGCGGCAATTTCCGGTTCA
>CAKKRO010000175.1:25273-45350 GCA_919902625.1 Nitrosomonadaceae bacterium | reverse complement strand
GAGTGGTGGTTAAGAATTGAAAAGTTAACTAGAATTAAACAAACTGCAAATTAAGGTACGGAGCTTTCCAGGTCAATGGGACGACATGGAAGTTATTTTCCGAGGAGAAAAGGATCGACGAGCCTAAAGGCGAGGTTATTTTCAACGTTCTCTAATTCTTAATCTTTCTAGAAATATTGAACCATTAACGTGATGTATCCGGCTGCAAAGATAACGAGAGCAATAATAACAAGTTTTTTCATGGAGTTAATTCCTTTCGGTTAAGTATCAATGAATCATTGCTGTTTTATAAGCCATAAGTAAAACCCATCTGATGCTTTGCCGTCAAGGGCTATTGCGTTATTTGATTGCTCTGGGAAAGTCGATGTTCATGGCTGTTGCTCGATTCAGTCGCCGAGCGGAGCATTGCATGCCAGATGTTGCATTTATCTGCAAAAGATAACCGGGCATTCGCTGGGCTGGTGGATGGCAGACGTGAGAGTTGCAGCAAGCCCAGGTTGTTTTCAGGAAATACATGGCGCATAAAGCAGGTTTCCGCTTTGCCGCCATTAAAGAACACATGAGTAATTTTCTTGTGAATTCCGAAAAAGGATTGAAAATCATTGATGATCTGGGTATCTGCTTTAATCATCGAATCCAGACTTCCTGTGCGTTGGCATGACTTGAGAACATCCCATAGGGCGATGCGCGATGACTTCAATGCGGTTATTTTTTCTTCGTAAGAGGCTTCCGGGTTGATTTGCAGCAATGGGGCCATAATGGGCCAAAAGGCATTGCGGGGATGTGCGTAATATTGGTTAGCCGATAATGAAACCTGTCCCGGCATGCTGCCCAGGATCAGAATTCTCGCATGGTTCCCGGCGATGGGTTGAAAGCTATGGATAGTCGGCATGCTGAGTCAGAGCGGATTATGTCAGATTGTCCACGTAATAATGCCGGATGGGCTTGAGCTGATGATCCAGTTCGTAAACCAAAGGCCGTCCGGTGGCCAGCGTTAATTTCATGACCTGTCTGGGCGATAAGTCATCCAACAGCATCATTAAGATGCGCAGGGTATTTTTGTGGGAAACAATCAGTATTTTTTTTCCTTGCTGTATTTCAGGCTGGATGGCTTCCTGCCAGTAGGGTTTAAAGCGTGCCAGCGTTTGCTGCATGCTCTCACCCAGAGGGAGTTCATCTTGATTAATGTGGGCATAACAGGATTGATTTCCAGGAAAACGGGGATCTTGGGAATCCAGGTAGGGAGGTGCTGCATCAAACTTGATTTGACAGCCCAGGATGGGCCAGATACCAAATTTCTTGATGGCCTGCCAACGTTCCATGCCTTCCAGTGCGCCATAATGACGCTCATTCAAACGCCAGTTTTCGTGTACCGGTATCTTATCCAATTGCATAGAAGACAACACAATCTGTAACGTGGTTTTGGCGCGTTGTAATGTCGAGGAAAAACACAGATCGAAAGTGAAGTCTGCCTGCTTCAGCAAATAAGCGGCCTGTTCCGCTTCCCGTTCACCTTTTGGGCTTAAGGCCACATCACTCCAGCCGGTAAATATCTTGTCCCGGTTCCAGATACTTTGTCCATGACGCAGCAGGACAAGTTGTGTGACGCCCTGGGGTAGATTTGTTCCTGACGGGCTGGTTTGGGGCATGGGCAGTTATGGGTGATGAGGTGGCGTCGTTGTGGAAGATTCGTGCCAGATACGTTTCAACGCATCCCATAAACCGCTGCGGATTGTTTTAATGTATTGCGAGTTGTCGGTCAGGCCATTCACCAGGCGGCGTTGCGCCTTTCCCAGATTGTGATAGGGCATGCTCATAAAGAGATGATGCGTGGCATGGTAGCGCAGGCCGACAGGTGCCCATAACGGGGTGATCAGGAAATTGCCGGGTATGTTGATGGAGTCCAGATACTGTTCGGCCAGCGTCATCTTGTGTTCACCGGGATTGCGGTAGGCATGGGCGGCCAATGTGCGTAGCGAATTGAGTATAAAGATGGTCACTGTGATGAGATACCAGAGTACGATGAACGAATAGGGAAGCACTTCCAGCGCAACCAGGGCGATGATCACTGCGGCAAACAGGCAGGAGGCCATTTCCTGCTGGCGCCAGTTAAGATCATTGCGGATGGTATTTTCAGCGCGCCGGTAGTTGGGATCAATCGTGAGTGAAGAAGCACGTTCCCAGACAATTTTTCGCAACGGTGGAATCAGATAAGACAAAGGGGTCAATAACAAGAATCGTGCTACCAGCAAGGCGGGTATCAGAAAAGACAATAAGACGTAGACAACCATTTCGACGGGTCTCCGGGTCGCAAAAGGAAGATATTCGCCGTCTTTGCTGGTGCCATAGACGTCCGGTTTGTGGTGGTCATTATGCACGCCATCATAGGTAAACGACGGAATCATCAACGGAATGCCGCAAATCAGATTCCACACTAAACGGAACTTATTGAACGTGCCTTTCTTTAAATGCGCCAGTTCATGCACAAAAATTGCCGAGCGGTAGAGGGCCAGTACAGCGATGACATAACCAGCCAGTTGCCAGACAGAGAACAGAGGTGATAGCAATGCTGTAAAGAAGGCAGCCCAGCCCAGTAGAATATGAAACATAAAATCAATCCAATAAATCCACGGGTTCGGTGTCATCAGATCACGTACCAGATGATGCGCTTCTCGTAATGGAAATTCTTTGATATAGGGTGGTTTCTGTTCAGTCACTTGTCGTCTCGCTTTTAAGGCCAGCAGGATTGAATGTGCTCCATAATCAGTTGATTAGTCATTGCGTCCGTTTTGTTAATTTGACCCAGATTGGGCATGGCCGGCCAGCCCGCATCGACAAATTCCATGTTGGCAAACTGCCTGGGTTGTGCATAACGTGGAATGACGTGAAAGTGAACATCCGGATCGGCCATCATGAGCATCAGATAGTTGAATTTGTCATTCTGAAAGGCCTTTGTCAGCGCAGATTCAATTTGACGGGTGACTTCATGCAATTCGGTAAAACTGGTCTGGCTGAGTTCTGAGAATGCTTGAGCCGGCTCATGGGCTGCCAGAACCAGTGCGCCAAGCGTCGCCTGGGCGGGGCGCAGCAGGACAGACCAGTATTGGTATTGGCGGATAATGGTCTGCGGCGCGCCAAACTTGCGCATGGTTGCATTTAGGTGGTCTGGCCTGACTGGTGTCGCAATGTCGCTCATAACGGACTCAATAAAATGCTAATCACTGAAAATGATGCCGGCTCTGGCCAGATCCTCGATGAAGTCGATTTCACACCAACGGAAACCCTTCACTGAGCATGCATTGACCAAATGCTGCTTGGCCAATGCATCAATGATCGACAGGTACCATGATTTCAGTTCGGCCGGATGACGCAAGGCGGACTCAACGGCCTGCCTGAAAATCTGCGGGCCTTGCTCGCGGAAGTAAATCAGACCGATGGATTCCGCGTCAACCTGATGGGGGGGAATTATTTTGCTGACTTGCCTCACCCATCCATCCGTGTCCAATTGCACTTTCATATCGTCGGCGTCATAAGTGTTTTTATAATCGACGCTGAGTGTAATGGGTGCCGGTTCTGATTTCAAGACCTGGGTGAGGAGCGCGGATTCGATCACGGTGTCGCCGTTCAACAGCAGAAAATCACTATCCATCGCGGTACGGGCAATCCAGCAACTGGCCAGATTATCCGCTACTTCAAAAAAGGGATTGAACAGTATTTTGATTGCAGGGTGATTGGCATAACGTTGTTGTAACAGCATTTCGATTAAACCGGCCTGAAAGCCCGCAACAATCGTGATTTCCTCGATGCCAACCGCAAGCAAGGCATCAATCTGCCATGCCAGCACCGGTTTACCGGCGACCGGCAGCAGGCATTTGGGCGTGCTTTCGGTCAATGGCAGCAATCGTCGCCCTTGTCCGGCGCTGAGGATGATGGCTTTAGCCGGTCGTGTGATTGTGTTGTTCGTCATAAATGGGCCGATTTTAGATGGAAAGACTGCTGATGTGTCTTAATTCTTCAACGATACGTTGCGTTGTGCGTAAGAAATCCTCGACTTGCTCCAGCGTATTGCCGCCGCCCAGGCTGACACGCACAGCGCACCGTGCCAGCATCGGATCAACCTGCATGGCGGCCAGCACATGACTTTGTCCCGGATTAACACTGGAACAGGCGGCGCCGGCGGCGACGGCAAAACCGGCTTTATCCAGTTTGACCACCAAAGTATCGCCCTCAATATCCGGCAATGCAAAATAGCAGGTATTCGGTATGCGTGCGGTAGCGGCACCAAAAATCACCGCGCCCATGTCAATCAAACTTCTTTCCAGATGATCCCGTAATTGGGAAGCATGCCGGGCTGTTTCTGCCATGCGCGCCTGCGCTAATTCGCAGGCTACACCAAAACCCACAATAGCGGGCACATTCTCCGTACCGGAACGCAGCCCGTTTTCATGCCCGCCGCCATAAATCAGCGGTTTGAGTAATAACCGTTTGTCTACGATGAGCGCCGCCGCGCCTTTGGGGCCATAAATCTTGTGCGCGGATAAGGTCATGGCATGCACTTTCAGTGCGGCGAAATCAACCGGAATTTTCCCCAATCCCTGAATGGCGTCGGTATGTATGATTGCATCGTGCGATCGCGCCATTTCAGCGATGCCCGCGACATCTTGAATGACACCGGTTTCATTATTGGCGAGCATAATGGACACCAATCCTGGCTTATGTTTATTCATAGCGTTATTGGCAGCATCCAAATCAACCTGCCCGGATGGATTGACAGTCAATTGATGCATCGCCCATGCGTCACAATTGCGGCGTGACAGTGCTTGCGCCGGTTTCAACACGCAAGGATGCTCAATCGCGCTGATAAAAAGATTCCCCGGTTTCAAACTATCCGCAGCCCCGCGAATAAACAGATTATTGGCTTCAGAGCCGCCGCTGGTAAAGATCACCTGCACCGGCTGCACCCCTACCGCATCTGCCACCTGCTTGCGCGCCTTGTCAATCGCACGCCGGGCAACTATCCCATAGGCATGGCGGCTGGAAGCATTGCCGAATTCCTGCTGGAAATAGGGCAACATGGCATCCAGCACTGCGTCATCGATACGCGTGGTGGCGTTGTGATCGAAGTATGCAGAGGTCATTGAATACTATGTGTGAAATGTGATTTGGATTTTAACATTCTTAATATTCTACCGGTAACGGATCAAGGCTGCGCCATAAATACCAGGTGGCTACCGAGCGCCAGGGCTGCCAGGGTTTTGCCAGTTCAATTATCATTCTTTTGTTCACGGATTGATCGCCATAGTAGTGTCGACTGATCGCGCGTTGTAATCCGATATCGTCCAATGGTAAAACATCCGGACGCTGCATGTGAAAGATCAGAAACATTTCCGCTGTCCAACGCCCGATTCCTTTGATTTTTGTCAGTTGAGCGATGATGGTTTCGTCATCCATTTCTGACCACGTGGTTTCATTTAACGTTTCATGCATGAAGTGTTGAGACAGATCCTGCAGATAGGTTATTTTTCTCGAGGACAATCCACAGGCTCGCAATAAATCCTGTTCCACTGAAGAAAGAGAACGCGGTGTCATATCAGGAATAGTTCTAATCACTTTCTGCCATACGCTTTCAGCCGCTTTGACTGAAATCTGCTGCCCAACAATCGAGCGCGCCAGAGTAGTAAAGGCGCAACCTCGTGATGTCAGTGAAGCGCCTTCAAAATGTTGAATTAAACGGCGCATGACATGATCGCGTGCAGCTAATTCATGGTTCGCCTGTTGCCAATATGCGGGTGTCATATTTCCGATGAAGTGGGATTGTTAAACGAGGGAAGTGTGCAATTTTTTTTATGGGTAAACAAGCTTATGCAAGAATATTATCAAAATAAAATTAATAATTCACATTCAGTTGTTCGTCTATCTATCTTATTTATTTAGATATTTTATTATCTATAAAACAGCAATCAATTTCATCTTTAAGTCTTTGTCATATCAATATAAATATCCATATTCTTGCTTGACTAGTGCGTATTTTTTGATTAAAGTGGGAAGAAGTGGGGGAATGTGGGATATGTCGTTTGAAACCCAAGTTAATTTTCCGTAAAATGAGAGGACAGCATGTTTCGTGGCGTCACGCAACTTAGTCTGGATGCAAAAGGTAGGCTTGCGATACCCGCAAGATACCGTAATGTGCTGATGTCTTCTTGTGCAGGCTGCCTGATTGTCACCGTTGACCCGTCAAAATGTTTATTGATTTACCCTCAGCCAGCCTGGGAACCGATAGAACAAAAACTCAATAGTCTTTCCAGTTTTGACCCAAAAACACGTGGTTTGCAGAGATTGCTGGTAGGTAATGCCAGCGATGTCGAGATGGATGCGGCTGGACGTATCCTGGTGTCGCCACCGCTACGTCAGTTTGCCGGTTTGTCCAAAGAAGTGGTTTTGGTGGGTCAAGGTGCGAAATTTGAACTATGGGACGAGGGGCAATGGAATTTGCAGATTGAAAACGCGCTGGCTTTTAAGGATGGCGATATGCCGCATGAGCTGGATGGTTTTTCGCTGTGATGAAGTGGTAAAAAGGCGCGGATGCACGTTACGGTATTGTTGCATGAAGCGGTCGAAGCCTTAGCGATAAAACCAGAGGGTATTTATGTGGATGGTACGTTTGGACGGGGCGGGCATAGCCGTCTGATACTGTCCCGGCTGGGTGAACGGGGTAGATTAATTGCTTTTGATAAAGATCCTGTTGCAGTTTTATCGGGTGAGACCATTAAAGATAAGCGGTTCTGCATCAGGCATGGCGGTTTTTCCAAAATGCAACGGATGTTGCAGGAAATGGGTATGACAAAGATTGATGGCGTGTTGTTGGATTTGGGGGTGTCCTCGCCGCAATTGGAAGAAGCTTCGCGCGGATTTAGCTTCCGCTCCGGAGGGCCGCTCGATATGCGCATGGATACCAGTAGTGGGCAGACTGCAGCAGAGTGGCTTGCTACCGTAACAGAAGATCAATTGGAAAAGGTGATTAAAGAATATGGCGAAGAACGGTTTGCTAGGCAGATTGCAAGAGCGATTATTGTGGCAAGAACGCGGCAGCCTATTGTTACCACATCACAACTTGCCGAGATTGTCTCAGCGGTCGTGCGTGCGCGCCAGCGTCAGTGGGAAAATATGCGGCATCCGGCGACGCGCACTTTTCAGGCGATACGGATTCATCTCAATCAGGAGCTTGAGGAATTGTCGTTAGTCTTGCCGCAGTGTGTTGAATTATTAAATCCGGGTGGAAGATTGGTGGTCATCAGCTTTCATTCATTGGAGGATCGGATGGTCAAGCAATTCATGCGGGCAGCCGCAAATTCAGACGAACTGCCACGCAGAGTGCCGGTGAGGGAAAAAGATCTGCAACGGTTTAGCAAACAAAAATTAAGGTTGATCGGAAAAGCGGTGCGTCCGAGTGAAAATGAAGTGACCGGGAATGTGCGGGCAAGGAGTGCTGTCATGCGTGTGGCAGAAAGAATGACATTAAATGGGTAATCTGAATGTTCAAATTGAACATTTTCTTTGTTTTGGTGCTGATCGCATGTGCGCTGGGCATTGTGACCTCGCAGCATACCGCCCGTAAACTATTTATGGCGTTGGAGAATGAAAAAGAGATAGAGCGGAAGCTGGATGTGGAATGGGGAAGATTACAGCTTGAGCAAAGCACGCTGATTATGCACGGACGTATCGAACATATTGCAAGAGAGCATTTAAATATGATGGTACCGGCTGCTTCAAGTATACAAATTGTGTCGATAGGCGCGGCAGAAACTCGATCGGGTTCGAAGGATCTGGATCATGATTAAAAATGAAGTGCCACAAATTAGATTATCGGCATGGCGTTCATTCTTGCTATTCAGCTTGTTGGTCTTGGGTTTAATCAGCCTGGTCGGGCGTGCTGCCTATCTGCAGGGGATGCATAATGATTTTCTGCAGGAAAAGGGGGAGTCGCGTTATAGCCGGGTTGTGGAAATGAATGCGGATCGTGGCATGATTACCGATCGGAATGGGCAGATACTGGCTATCAGTTCGCCGGTCGCATCTGTGTATGCTGATCCGAAAGTGATAAAGATAACGCCGGAACAGTTAAAACAATTATCTAATTTGCTTGAAACAGATGTCGCTGAAATAGAGCATCGTATTAAGAGGGAGAGCAGCCGGTTTGTTTATCTGAAACGGCAAGTGGTGCCGGATGTGGCCGAGCGGATCATGAAATTAAAGATTCCTGGTATTTATTTGGCTCATGAATCCAAACGCTATTACCCGGAAGGGGAGTTTGCAGCGCATGTGCTGGGTTTTACGGATATTAATGACGAAGGTCAGGAAGGGGTCGAACGTGGCTGGCAGGAAACATTGGCTGGCGAATTGGGCCATCGTCGCGTGATCAAGGATAATAAAGGGCGAATTATTGAGGATATTGAAAAAATTCGCATGCCCAAACAAGGGCAGAATTTGATTTTATCGATAGATAGAAGAATTCAGTATCGCGCGCATGCGGAATTAAAAGAGGCAGTGCAAATCAATAAAGCCAAGGCCGGCAGCATTGTTGTTCTGGATGCGCAGACCGGTGAAATATTGGCGCTGACCAATTTGCCGGTTTACAACCCAAACAGAAGGTCAACCATCAGCAATGAAAGATTACGTAACCGGGCATTGATTGATACTTTTGAGCCCGGTTCTACTCTAAAGCCATTTACCGTAGCGATAGCCATGGAAGTGGGAATGGTAAATTCCAATACGGTGATGCAAACATCGCCGGGTATGCTGCGAGTGGGTAGAAAAACCATACGCGATGTCAACAATAAAGGCGAATTGACGGTCGCTCAGGTAATCCAGCAATCCAGTAATGTAGGCACAGCAAAAATAGCTTTGTCGCTGGCGCCGCAAACGATGTGGGAGATGTTTAATCGTTCAGGGTTTGGAATGCTGACGAATTCAGGTTTCCCAGGAGAAGCCAGCGGCATATTGCGATCATACAACTCATGGCGTCCTATCGAGCAGGCCACCATGTCCTATGGCCATGGAATTTCAACCAGTTTGATGCAATTGGCGCGTGCCTACACGATCTTTACCAGCGGAGGCGAGTTAAAGCCGATATCGCTGCTGAAGCAAAATATGCCGGTCATGGGGCAACGGGTGATTTCTCGCGATACTGCACTGGCTATGAATCACATGTTAGAGATGGCGACTAAGCCGGGTGGAACGGCGCCGTTGGCGCAAATTAATGGTTATCGTGTCGCCGGCAAAACAGGCACGGCGCATAAATTGATTGATGGTCAATATGCTCAGAAACACTATATTTCAACTTTTGTGGGTTATGCGCCGGCATCAAATCCACGCTTGATCATTGCAGTGATGATTGATGAGCCTTCAGCAGGAAAATATTTTGGGGGTGCCGTGGCCGCTCCAGTCTTTAATAAGGTAATGACCAGTGCTTTACGCATTCTGAATATTCCACCGGATGCGCCTGCCAATAATGTGATTACATTTACAGCGACACCAGAAATGGATGATGAAGGATGAGTTTGATAACCGTCAAAAGAAAAGCATCAAAATTATTTGATTATCACCTGCTGGATAATATGGGTGTGCTTATTGAGAATCTTGTGGCGGATAGCCGGCAGGTAAAACCGGGTGATACGTTTCTGGCCTATGCAGGAGAAAAAAATGATGGACGGCAATTTATCCCGCAAGCGATAGCAGCCGGTGCAAATGCAGTATTGTGGGATCCGCAGAATTTCCCGTGGAATCCTGAATGGCGTATCCCTGCATTGCCTGTCACTGAACTTAAGGCTAAAGCAGGTTTCATCGCCAATTATATTTATCGTGGTCCCTCGCAAGAATTATGGGTGGTTGGGGTTACAGGCACCAACGGCAAAACATCCTGTTGTCATTGGTATGCACAAGCCATGGCAAGCCTGGATAAGAAAACAGCCGTGATGGGAACGCTGGGGAACGGTTTTGGTGGCAAACTGGCGGCGGCTGAGAACACAACGCCTGATGCAACTACGTTGCAGCGCTCGTTGGCAAAATTTAAACAGCAAGGTGCCTATGGTGTGGTGATGGAGGTTTCGTCGCATGGCATAGTGCAGGGGCGTATCAACGGAACAATGTTTTCAGTTGCTGTGCTCACCAATTTGTCGCGTGATCACCTGGATTATCACCAGGATATGGATGCTTATGCAGCCGCCAAAGCGCGTTTATTTTTTTGGCCGGGGCTGAAGTATGCAGTCATTAATATGGACGACGTGCTGGGTGTTGAGCTATCACGGCAATTGGCTGATAAAGCGACAGGAATCATTGGCTATGGTTTCAGGTATCCAGAGATAGGGTGCTATTCAAATCATTTCAAGATGGTCTATGGCTCAAATCTTAAAGCTGATATCGAAGGCATGGAGTTTGATATTGACTATGAAGATAGCCGTGAACATCTAAGAATTGGTCTGCTGGGTAAATTTAATGCATCCAATTTGCTGGCTGTCGTGGCAACTTTGTTGGCAGGGGGTATCGGGCTGTCAGATGCAGTCCGGTCACTTCAGAATGTACAACCCATTCCAGGACGAATGGAAAAATATGGGGGCGGTGATCAGCCCGTTGTTATTGTGGATTATGCGCATACTCCCGATGCGCTGGAGAAAGTGCTTGGCACGCTACGCGAACTTTTGCGCGCCACGAATCAAAGCAAGGAAGCGTCCATGCAGAATGTTCATCTGTATTGTGTCGTGGGTTGCGGGGGTGACCGGGATAAAGGGAAGCGCGCGATGATCGGTGAAGTAGCCACTCGCGTGGCAGACGAAGTCATTTTTACCAGCGACAATCCACGTACAGAAGATCCTCTTGGCATTATTCAAGAGATAGCAACCGGAGCGAATACAAAGAATTATCAGATAGAGATTAATCGGGCATTAGCCATTTATCAGGCAATCGACAATGCACATACAGGCGATATTGTCTTGATCGCAGGTAAGGGACATGAAAAATTTCAGGAAATTAGGGGGCAGAAGATTTCTTTTAGTGATGCTGAAGTTGTACAGCAAGTACTGAAGAATCTGACTATGAAAGCGCGAGGGCAGGAATGATGATGGTAAAGGAAGCCGCCCATGTGTTACATGCCGATTGGCTGGGCAGGGGGGATGTGTTATTTACCGGTGTGAGCACAGATAGCCGCACGTTAAAGCGAGGGGATTTGTTTGTTGCTTTGACGGGAGAAAATTTTGATGGCAACCGGTTTGTGGGTAGTGCTGAAGAGAAAGGCGCTGCTGCCGCCATGATCAGGCAGGAAGTGGAGCTTTCGACCGGTATTCCTCTGATTCGGGTTGAAGATACGCGATTAGGTTTGGGGCAACTGGCGGCGTACTGGAGGAGTCGTTTTGCGCTGCCGGTGATTGGAGTCACGGGCAGTAATGGCAAGACTACGGTCAAGGAGATGATTGCTTCGATATTGCGCCAGGTGACCGCTGATGTGCCAGTTGAAACCAATGAGCGATTGGATTATGTATTGGCAACGGAAGGCAACCTTAATAACGATATTGGCGTGCCGCACATGTTGTTGAGATTACGCCAGCAGCATCGATACGCGGTTATTGAAATGGGTATGAATCATGTGGGAGAAATATCCTATCTGACACAACTGGCAAAGCCGGCTATTGCGCTCATTACCAATGCGGGCGCTGCACATATTGAAGGATTGGGTTCGGTTGAGGCTGTGGCGCGTGCCAAAGCTGAGATATTTGAAGGATTGGATCAGCAGGGAACGGCGGTTATCAATGCGGATGATGTGTACGCATCTTTGTGGCGCAAATATGCCGGCTCGCATCGTACAGTGGATTTTGGTTTGCGCGCGAAGGCTCAGGTGAGCGCAGAATATCAAGTTAATCCAATGATGAGCAGCATTCAGTTGAGACTGCCGGATGGTATCGAGGCTGTGAATTTGCAGGCGCCGGGCGTGCATAATATCTATAACGCACTGGCAGCCGCTGCGGCGGCTACCGCGTTAGGGATCAAGAAAGAGTTGATTGCAGCGGGATTGGAGTGTTTTCAGGGCGTGCAGGGGCGTATGCAGAAGAAATCCGGCTTGCATCATGCACTATTAATCGATGACACGTACAACGCAAACCCAGAGTCGGTACGCGCTGCTTTGGCAGTTTTGGCGTCAACAAAAGGAAAAAAAATACTGGTGCTGGGCGATATGGGAGAACTGGGTAAATCAGCGGTTGATTTACATCGAACAATCGGGAGAGATGCGCGCAATGCGGGGCTTGATCAATTGCTGACTCTGGGTGAGTTAAGCGCTTATGCTGCAGAAGAATTTGGTAAAGGTGCGCGTCATTTTGACACGCTAGATGAATTACTGAATGCGGCCGAGAGCTTGCTTGCGGATGATGTCACGCTATTGGTAAAAGGATCGCGCTTTATGCAAATGGAGCGAGTGGTCAGGCAACTGGCGATTTAATGTTTTTAAAAATGAATGAATGCACGTAGAAGAAATGAACAGAATGTTGAGTGATCAATTACAACAGCCGGAGTTTTTATGCTGCTAGCGTTTTTTCAGTGGTTGGCTCAGGACATCCGTGTGTTTAATGTGTTTGGTTATATTACTTTGCGTACCATGCTGGCTGCTCTGACAGCGCTTGCCATTTCATTCATTATTGGCCCGATGATGATACGTAAGTTGACTGCTTACAAAATTGGACAATCCGTGCGTGATGATGGCCCTCAGACCCATCTTGTGAAAGCGGGAACGCCGACGATGGGCGGCGCCTTGATATTGATGTCGATCGTACTGACTACTTTGCTATGGGCCGACTTAAGTAATCGATACATTTGGGTGGTGCTTCTGACCACGCTGGGATTTGGTGTGATTGGCTGGATAGATGACTATCGGAAAGTGGTGTACCGCAATCCCAGAGGACTCCCTGCAGGCGTCAAGTTCTTCTGGCAATCTGTAATCGCAACGGCAGTTGCGGTGTATCTGGCTTTAACGGCTGAAATACCGGCGCAAACGGACATGATCGTGCCATTCTTCAAGGAGATAGCTATTCCATTAGGAATAACCGGTTTCATCATATTGACCTATTTCGTCATTGTAGGCACCAGTAACGCAGTCAATCTTACGGATGGTCTGGATGGCTTGGCTATCATGCCAACCGTGATGATCAGTAGCGCGCTTGCAGTTTTTGCCTATGTGACAGGGCATATTGTATTTGCAAAGTATCTGGGGATTCCTTACATCCCCAATGCGGGGGAATTGTCTGTATTTTGCGGGGCCATGACAGGAGCAGGGCTTGCTTTTCTATGGTTTAACGCCTATCCCGCTGAAGTATTTATGGGGGATGTCGGTGCGCTTGCCCTGGGAGCTGCTCTTGGGATCGTCACTGTCATTGTGCGGCAGGAAATCGTGCTGGTTATCATGGGTGGCGTGTTTGTAGTAGAGGCGCTATCAGTGATGCTGCAAGTGGCTTCATTCAAATTAGTGGGTAAACGTATTTTTCGAATGGCGCCACTGCACCATCATTTTGAATTAAAAGGCTGGAAAGAAAATCAGGTGGTCGTCAGATTCTGGATTATTACGATCATTCTGGTGTTACTTGGATTGTCAACATTAAAGCTAAGATGAATTTACAAGATAAAACAGTATTGGTGCTGGGGATGGGCGAGACCGGCTTGTCTATGGTGAAATGGCTGTTACGTCAGGGTGCAAAAGTACGGGTTGCAGACAGTCGTATGGAGCCGCCGAATTGGAAGGAAATAATGGAGACGTTTCCTGCGGTGCAGGGCTACAAAGGCAAATTTGAAGCCCCGATTTTTGATGGCATAGAAATGATCGCAATCAGCCCGGGTGTTCCCTTGTCGGATCCTTGCGTGCAACAAGCCATTCAGCGTGGTGTACCCGTTGTAGGTGACATGGTTCTTTTTACCTGGGCGCTTGAGCAGAGCGGTATGCCACAACCAAGAGTCATAGCCATCACGGGATCCAATGGAAAGACAACAGTAACTGCGATGGCAGGCGCCATGTTGAAGAAAGCAGGTTGGAATGTGGAAGTGGCAGGGAATATTGGCCCAGCCGTTCTGAATGCGCTGATGCAACGGATGGATGAGGGCAATTGGCCACAAGCCTGGGTTCTGGAATTATCCAGCTTTCAATTGGAAACGACCCATAACCTGAATGCGGATGTGGCAACCGTACTCAACCTGAGTGAGGACCATTTGGATCGTTATACCGGTATGCAAGATTACACAGTGGCGAAAGCGAAAGTTTTTTCACATGAAAAGCAGAGTGAAGGGATACAAGTTTTAAACCGGGACGATCCTGGTGTTTGTGCCATGGCATTGGCAGGCAGGAAACAAATCACTTTTGGCGTGGATGAACCACCGGCGCAAATAGATTTTGGCATCCTGCATGATGGGGATGAACTTTGGCTGGTTGAAGGTGATAGACAGTTAATGAAAACCTCAGAGCTGGTTGTCAATGGTCTGCATAATGCTACCAATGCATTGGCCGCATTGGCCCTGTGTCGAGCATTAGGGGTGCCGGTTGATCCGCTGCTGGCGGCCTTGCGGGAATTTCGCGGCTTGCCGCACAGAATGGAAAAGGTCGCAGCGTTTAATGGCGTTACTTTCTACGACGACTCCAAGAGCACTAATGTGGGTGCGACAGTGGCGGCACTCAATGGCATGAAGCAAAACGTGATTTTAATAGCGGGTGGTGATGGCAAGGGACAGGATTTCTCCCATCTGAGGCAGGCGGTTGCCCATAATGCCCGGGCGGTGGTGCTGATTGGCCGGGATGCGGGAATTATTGCTTCTGAGCTGGAAGATTGCGGCGTTCCTTTGCATTTTGCAGTCACTATGGAAGAGGCGATGCAGAAAAGCTTTTTATTGGCACAAACGGGCGACGTGGTGTTGTTGTCACCCGCCTGTGCCAGTTTCGATATGTTTAGAAATTATATACACCGCGCAGAAGTGTTTGTCGCCGCTGTCAAGGATGTTGAAAATAAATTTTTTAGTTTTGGACAGAAAAAGCATTAACGGATGATTTATCAAGCAAACAATCAGAAACAAAGAATCATGGCTGATTTCGACCAGGCACTGGTGTGGTCGGCGCTACTGTTGCTGAGTATCGGGCTGGTTATGATCTATTCCGCATCGATTGCAATTGCAGAGGCGCAATTTGGCGCCGATCGCGCGGGCCATTATTTATTGCGGCACAGTGCCTACTTAGGCGTGGGATTGATCTTGGGATTCATTGTTTTTCAGGTGCCGATGCAGCTCTGGCAAAAATATAACATTTATCTGTTTGTGGTTAGCGCTTTATTGCTGGCACTCGTCCTTGTTCCCGGTATTGGTCATGAAGTCAATGGAAGCCGGCGATGGATCTCGCTCTATGTTGTGAATATACAACCATCTGAATTCATGAAATTCTTCATGATTCTTTATGCTGCGGACTATGTCAATCGTAAAGCGGCTGATTTAGATTATCTGCTGAAAGGATTTCTCCCTATCACGGCAGTTTTGTCCATAGTAGGGTTTTTGTTGTTACTGGAGCCGGATTTCGGGGCTTTCTTTGTGGTGACTGCACTGGCTATGTCTATCTTGTTTCTGGGTGGTGTCAGTCTAAAAATATTCATTGGGTTAATCGGTATTCTGGCGGCCGGTTTGTATGGATTGATTCTAAGTTCACCTTATCGATTGGATCGGGTGGTGGCATTTATGGACCCCTGGGCCGATCCCTATGGGAAAGGATATCAACTGAGTCATGCGCTGATTGCATTTGGGCGCGGTGAATGGTTGGGAGTCGGTTTGGGGGGCAGTGTTGAGAAATTGTTTTATTTGCCTGAAGCGCATACTGATTTCCTGCTTTCGGTGCTGGCCGAAGAGCTTGGATTTGCCGGGGTGGTTGCGGTGATCATTTTATTTATAGGGCTGATCATGCGTGCTTTTGTGATCGGCCGTCTGGCTGCCAAATTGGAATCCCCTTTCTCGGCACTGGTGGCGCAAGGTATCGGCATTTGGATCGGTATGCAAGCATTGATCAATATGGGGGTGAATATGGGTGTTTTACCCACCAAAGGATTAACGTTGCCTCTATTGAGTTTTGGAGGTAGCAGCATCACGGCGACTTGCATTGCATTAGCTGTATTGCTGCGTATCGATTGGGAAAATCGTCAGCGATTGCGGGGGGTTAGCGTATGAAGCTCAGAGCTCGTGTGCGTCAGAAAGGGAATCTTGCATGAGAACCCGCACTATTTTGATAATGGCTGGCGGTACTGGGGGGCATGTGTTCCCGGGACTGGCAGTAGCTGATTATCTGAGGGAATCCGGCTGGCATGTTGTATGGCTGGGAACCAAGGCCGGTATGGAATTAGAGCTGGTGCCACAACATGGTTATGAAACAGAGGCGATCAGTTTTTCCGGGTTGCGAGGCAAGCGGCTGGCTGTCTGGTTTATGTTGCCGCTACGCTTGATCAAGGCGTTCTGGCAGAGTGTCAGAATTATCCAACGCGTGAAGCCTGATGTGATTTTGGGGATGGGTGGTTATCCCGCTTTTCCAGGCGGCATGATGGCATCGCTATTAAATAAACCATTGGTCATTCATGAGCAGAACTCACTGCCAGGATTAACCAACAGAATTCTGGCGAAGCTGGCCGATAAAATTCTGCTGGGTTTTCCTGATGCGATGCTGACAGATAAAGGAAAAACAATATGCTCAGGTAATCCGGTACGGTCTGAGATTACGCAAGTAGAGGCACCGGAAAAACGCTTTCTGGGAAGGCAGGGGAAACTGAAGTTGCTGGTTGTGGGCGGCAGCCTGGGCGCGAAAATTTTAAATACGGTCGTGCCGCAGGCGCTTAAATTAATACCTGAGAATTTGCGTCCAGAGGTAGTCCATCAAGTCGGCGCATTGCATCTGAAGCCGGTTAAGAAAGTCTATGCTGATCTGCAATTGGAAGGAGAGGTGGTCGCATTTATCGATGACATGGCTAAACGCTATGCAACCTGTGATTTGGTGTTGTGCCGTGCCGGTGCCTTGACCATCGCGGAATTAAGTGCGGCAGGTGTTGCCAGCATACTGGTGCCTTATCCTTATGCCGTTGACGATCATCAAACCAGTAACGCCCGGTTACTTTCAGATCATGGTGCTGCCGTGTTATTGCCGCAAAGCGAACTCACTGCACAAAAATTGGCTGGATTGTTATCGAATTTAACACGTGAGCAATTACTCAGCATGGCGATGATTGCACGCCGTATGGCAAAACCGGAGGCGACCCGAGTGGTGGCAGAAGCCTGTATTGAATTAAGTGGGGTGTTGAATGAAGCATAAAGTCAAACATATTCATTTTGTCGGTATTGGTGGTGCAGGGATGAGCGGCATTGCTGAAGTTTTCGTTAATCTGGGTTATCAGGTCAGCGGTTCCGACTTGATGGATAGCCCAGTAATTCAGCGTTTGGGCGGTCTTGGCATTAAGGTCTATGTGGGTCATGAAAGCAAGCAAATAGGGGGCGCAGACGTAGTGGTTACCTCTACGGCGGTCAAGCTGGACAATCCTGAAGTGATCGCGGCCAGAAACAGGAATATTCCAGTCGTGCCACGTGCACTGATGCTGGCCGAATTGCTCAGGTTACGCAGCGGTATAGCGATAGCAGGCGCGCATGGAAAAACCACCACCACCAGTCTGATAGCCAGTATATTGGCGGCGGCAGATATGGATCCCACATTTGTAATCGGTGGAAAACTGGAGGCAGCGGGTTGTCATGCCAAATTAGGGGGCGGCGAATTCATTGTCGTTGAGGCGGATGAATCAGATGCCTCATTCTTATATTTACAACCGGTGCTTGCGGTGGTGACAAATATCGATGCCGATCATATGGAAACTTATGGTCATGACTTTAACCGGTTGAAGCAAACCTTTGTGGAATTTGTACAGCACCTGCCTTTTTACGGGATGGCCGTCCTGTGCATCGATGACGTCAATGTACGCGAAGTGATGCCGGCTATTACCAAGCCCATTACGACTTACGGATTGTCTGAAGATGCGCAGGTTCGCGCTATCCATATTCAGCATAACAGCGGTCAAATGAGATTTACAGCGGTGGTGGGTGTCAATGGCTCAGCACGCAAACTGGATATCACACTCAATTTGCCCGGATTACATAACATACAGAATGCATTGGCGGCCATTGCCATCGCCAATGAAATTGGTGTGCCGGATGCGGCCATTGTCAAGGCATTGTCAGAATTCAAAGGTGTGGAGAGACGTTTTCAGCAATATGGACAGATTAAATTATCCATCCAGAAAAGTTTTACGCTCATTGATGATTATGGCCATCATCCGGCTGAAATGGAGGCGACTATGAAAGCGGCTCGCGGCGCTTTTCCCGGGCGGCGCCTGATGGTGGTTTTTCAACCGCATCGCTATACACGCACCAGAGATGTGTTCGAGGACTTCACCCGGGTTTTATCCCAGGTTGATGTGTTGTTGTTAACAGAAGTGTATTCCGCAGGTGAAGATCCTATTGTTGCGGCTGACAGTAAATCATTGGCACGCTCGATCCGGGTGCAGGGAAAAGTGGAGCCGATTTATGTTGAAAATGTGGATGATTTACCGGCAGCCATACTCAATGTTGTCCAAGATGGCGATGTCGTTCTGGTGATGGGGGCCGGTTCTATAGCCAAGGTGGCTCCCGGTATTGCGCAAATAAAGAACAGATTGGCGGTTGTTAATGGCAATGAGCACTAAGGATTTATGGGAGATGGCTGCCTTGCCACAGAATATAGGATCCAGCCTGTTAATAACCGATCAATTGACTGGCGAGGTTGGTATGCATGTAATGCGCGGAGAAATGCGTACAAATGAACCCATGAATAAACATGTTTCCTGGCGGGCCGGGGGGCATGCTGAGCGGTATTACGTACCGGCTGATCTGGACGATCTTGCAAATTTTTTACAGGATTTGCCATCCAGCGAGCCAGTTTATGTGATCGGATTGGGGAGCAATCTGCTGGTCCGGGATGGGGGTCTGCGAGGTACTGTGGTAGCGGTTCATGCGCAATTAAATGATCTGCAGTTGCTTGAGCAGAATCAGTCAGGCGGGCTCATTTACGCAAGTGCCGGTGTGGCCTGTGCAAAAGTTGCACGATTTGCCGCCAGGCATCATCTGACGGGTGCGGAATTTCTGGCGGGCATTCCTGGTACCGTGGGCGGGGCCCTGGCCATGAATGCCGGGTGTTTTGGAGCAGAAACCTGGGGAATTGTTGAACGTGTGCAGATTATTAATCACAGCGGTCAAGTGTTTATCCGGCAACCCACCGATTACAAAATCGGTTATCGGAGCGTAATGCTTCAGCAGGAAATGACCGGCATCGTTGGGACAGAGTGGTTTGCAGGCGGATATCTCAGATTGCCGCACGGAAATCAGCTGGAATCACAACAAAGAATTAAGCAGTTGCTGGCGAAACGTACTGACAGCCAACCACTCAATCAACCCAATGCAGGTTCAGTATTTCGTAATCCGCTCGGAGATTACGCCGCACGTTTGATCGAAGCATGTGGTTTAAAGGGATGTTGCATCGGTGGCGCCATGGTTTCACTCAAACACGCCAATTTCATTGTCAATACGGGCAATGCCAGTGCAACGGATATCGAAGCATTGATGATGATGATCCAGGACAAAGTCAAGAAAGAGGTAGGCACTGAGTTAATTCGGGAAGTTCGAATTATTGGTGATGCCGGGAGCTATTCATCGTGATTGAGCATAACTTTGGAAAAGTGGCGGTGTTGCTAGGTGGCCGATCTGCGGAACGCGAAATATCACTGCAGAGCGGACAAGCTGTTCTGGGTGCGCTGCGTGGACGGGGCGTCGATGCCTATCCATTTGATCCGGCAGAACAAGCCATGGAAGAATTGTTGCGGCAAGGTTTCAATCGAGTCTTTATCGCATTGCATGGGCGTTTTGGAGAAGACGGGATCGTACAAGGCGCCCTTGAATGGATGGGATTGCCCTATACCGGCAGTGGTGTGATGGCCAGCGCACTGGCCATGGACAA